>NZ_JBFAOF010001264.1:0-1690 GCF_040675125.1 Spirillospora sp. NPDC049652
CCGCCGTCCGGCGGCCGATGGGCAGCACGTGGACGGTCGCGCGGGCGAGCGTCTCGACCTGCTCGGCGGAGTACTCGGCGGTCGGGTTCCGGCGGATCCAGCGCAGCATGCGCAGCGGCGTCGCGAACACGACGCCGTCCGCCTCGAAGGGGGAGCGGGCGAGCCGGCCGCCGTGCACGACCAGCAGCGGCCGGACGGTGACCTCCTCGCCGGTGTGCTCGGTGAGCAGCCGCGCGACGGTCTCGGCGGAGCCGGTCAGCGAGGTCATCAGCTTGGTCTGGGTGCGGCCGTCCACGAAGACCCTGCCGCCGTAGGGCGCGATCTCGGTCTCCGGGTGCCACGCCTCGTTGTGGATGAGCCAGATCCCGCCCGGCCCGACGAGGATCTCGTCGGCCTGGTCGTGGCCGGGGACGGTCCGCGCGTGCACCACCCGGTGGCCGCGCCGTTCCAGGGTGTGGCGGAGCAGCCGGTCGGTGCGCTGCTCGCCGCGCAGCCCGCGCCGCCAGACACTGGAGGCGTTGTAGCCGTGCCAGTGGAAGAAGAAGTCCAGAACTGAAACCACCAGGGCCATCGCGATGCCGAACACGGCGTTCACGAGGGCTCCGCACAGAATGAGCGTCAGCACGGCGAATATGGCGCGGTTCCGGACCCTGGCCTTTCGTCCGCGTTCCCACAGCTCCGCGTACACGGCCTGTGGCGTTCCGCCAGTGAACGCCTTCCTGTCGCGAAGATAGATGGAGCTGCCGCCCATCGCCCGTCCCTCCCTCGCACCTGCGGTGACGACTCCAATTATGGAGATACCCGTGGGATTGGGATAGCCCTGGAGGGGGTGAGGGAACTGAGGCCGAAACGCTACCGGAGCGCAAGAGATATTGCCCCGGGGATGCTACACCGCAGGTTCTCCTGTGCGCTCTTGACCTTGGGTTTAGAACGTTCTACCGGAGAAAGGCGAAATGCGCGGTGAAACTATCGCCGCAAGGCTCGGTTCCGGTTGCGCGGCGGTGATCTTGCTCACAGCCGGCGGGAGGCGTCCGGTTCGCGGCGTTCCGTAGCGGCGGCCACACTGGACGGATGCACGCCGACCGCCGCGCCGCCCTCGCCGGACTGCCCGTCCGGACCGTCGTCCCCGCCCTCCGCCGGGCGCTGGACGAGCGGGGCGTCGCCGTGCTCGCGGCCCCGCCCGGCACCGGAAAGACCACCTACGTCCCCCTCGCCCTCGCCGGCCTCCTGGACAGCTCCGAAGCCGCAGCCGTCTCCGGACCCAGCGCCGCCGGACGCGTCGTCGTCCTCGAACCGCGCCGGCTCGCCGCCCGCGCCGCCGCGCGCCGGATGGCCTGGCTGCTGGGGGAGAAGGCCGGCGGACGCGTCGGGGTGACCGTCCGGGGCGAGCGGCGGCCCGGGTCGGCCGTCGAGGTGCTGACCACGGGAGTGCTGTTGCAGTGGCTCCGGAGCGACCCCGAACTGGAGGGCGTCGGCACGGTCATCCTGGACGAGTGCCATGAGCGGCACCTCGACGCGGACACGGCCCTGGCGTTCCTGCTGGACGTGCGCGCGACGCTCCGTCCCGACCTGCGGATCGTCGCCGCGTCCGCGACCGCCGACACCGGCCCGTGGGCGAACCTGCTCGGCCGCGAGGACGGCGCGCCCGCGCCCGTCGTGGAGGCCGGGGCCGTGCTGCACCCGGTGGAGG
>NZ_JBFAOF010001265.1:0-1690 GCF_040675125.1 Spirillospora sp. NPDC049652
GCCGTAGAGGGTGAGCGTCACCAGCACCGGCGGGTTGACGTGCGGGGTGGTGGTGAAGCAGCGGATCCCGCGCCTCAGCACGCCGCCTGACCTGGCCCCCCGGCACCCGGAGTCGGATCACCCGGCGATCCTCTTTATGCTGCTGGTCAGGCCGTCAGTAAAGGAGAGCGCCGCCTTGAGCGTAGAGCCGAAGGGGCCCGTGATGCCGGAGGGGCGCGGCGCCGCGCCCGGGACGGGAGCGGCGGGCCCGCCGCTGCCGGAGATGGAGGAGGAGCGCGGCGGCGGGGGCGTCCCCGACAGCTTCCAGCGCCTCTGGACACCGCACCGGATGGCCTACATCAAGGGCGAGGACAAGGCGACCGGCGACGACGGCGGCTGCCCGTTCTGCGAGATCCCCAAGATGGGCGACGAGGACGGCCTGATCGTGGCGCGGGGCAGCGCGGTCTACGCGGTGCTGAACCTCTACCCGTACAACTCCGGGCACCTGATGGTCATCCCGTACCAGCATGTCGCCGACTACACCGAGCTGGACGAGGAGCAGTACACCGAGCTCGCCGTCTTCACCCGCCGGGCCATCACCGCCCTGCGCGCGGCGAGCGGCGCGCAGGGCTTCAACGTCGGCATGAACCTCGGCATGGTCGCGGGCGCGGGCATCGCCGCCCACCTGCACCAGCACGTCGTGCCGCGGTGGGGCGGTGACACCAACTTCATGCCGGTGGTCGGCCGGACCAAGGTGCTGCCGCAGCTGCTCCGCGACACCCGGCGGCTGATCGCCGACGCCTGGCCCGCCGGTTCCTGAGCCGCCGGTTCCCGCCCCGCGACCGGACCCCGCTCCGACGGGCGGGCCGCCTCCGGGTCAGTGTCCGGTGAGCGGGGAGGGGGAGCGGGCCGGCGGCTGCGCGGAGGCGGGGGCGGGCGGCCCGGACGCCGCGTGCAGCTCGGACACCGTGACGAACTCGAAGCCCTTGGCGCGCACGCCCCGGATCATCGCCGCCAGGTTCCGCAGCGCCACGAGCCGGTCGGGGTTCCCGTGGTCGTGCGCGAGGACGATCGTCCCCGGCTGGACGTTGCCGACGATGTAGTCGACCAGGCCCTGCGGGTGGTGCTCGTAGGTCTTCTCGAGCATCTTGATGCCCCAGAGCGTCAGGTCGTAGCCGAGCTGGCCCGCCGCGCTCATGGTGGTGCCGCCGAGCTGCCCGAAGGGCGGCCGCAGGTGCCGGGGCTCCTTGCCGGTGATCGTCGCGATCGCCTTGTGCGCCCGGTGGATGGCGTCCACGGCCTCGGCGTGGGTCAGGCGCGCCATGTCCTTGTGCGCCCAGGTGTGGTTGCCGGCCTCGTGCCGGTCCATCCGACCGTGGATGATCTTCGCGTTGGCGACCGCCCGCTCGCCGACCATGAAGAACGTGGCCTTGGCCTTCTCGGCGTCCAGGATGTCGTGGACCATCCCGGTCCAGTTCGGCATCGGGCCGTCGTCGAAGGTCAGCGCCACCAGCTTCTGCGAGGTGTCGACCGACCAGGTCACGTCCACGTGCCCGTGCGCCGGGCGCCAGGGCCCGGCGACCGGGATCGCCATGGCCGAGCGCGGCGTCCCGTCCGGGACGGCCGCGACGGCGGCGGCCCCCCCCCCCCCCCCCCCCGCCCCGCCCCCCCCCCGGAAGGGAGAGGGGCGGGTTTGGGGAGAGTGTTGTGT
>NZ_JBFAOF010001266.1:0-1686 GCF_040675125.1 Spirillospora sp. NPDC049652
GGAGTGGCGCGGCGCCGGGCGACGGCGCGGCGGCCCCAGCCGAGGCGCGGCGCCCGGGCGGGGGCGGTGCGGCGGTGGGCGATGCGGTTGTGGCGCGGCACGGCGCGGTAGTGGCGCGGCGCGGTTGTGGGGCGGCGCGGTTGTGGGGGGGGCGTGGTGGGGTGGGTCAGGTGGGGCGGGGGGCGGATTCGGCGAGGAGTTCGGCTACGGCCTGGAGGGCCAGGACGTAGGACATCAGGCCGAAGCCGGCGATCGTGCCGGTGGCGACGCCCGCGACGACCGAGGTGTGGCGGAACTCCTCGCGGGCGGCGGGGTTGGAGATGTGCACCTCGACGAGGGGCGCGGTGAGCTGCGCGAGGGCGTCGCGCAGCGCGTAGGAGTAGTGCGTGAACGCGGCCGGGTTCAGCACGACCGGGATCCGCTCGTCGGCGGCCTCGTGCACCCACGAGATCATCTCGGCCTCGTCGTCGGTCTGCCGGACCTCGACGTGCAGGTCGAGGCGGCGGCCGGTCTCGCGGCACAGGGCGGTCAGGTCGTCGAACGACGCGGCGCCGTAGACGTCCGGTTCGCGGGTGCCGAGGCGGCGCAGGTTCGGGCCGTTCAGGACCAGGACGGAGTTCACTCGGCGACCCTCCGGTAGGCGGCGGCGAGCAGCTCCTCGTCCGGGCCCTCCAGCCGGCCCGGCCGGGCCAGGCCGTCGAGGACGACGAAGCGGAGCGTCCCGCCGCGCGACTTCTTGTCGATGGTCATCGCGGCGCGCAGCTCGTCCCAGGCGTCCGCGTCGTAGGTGGTCGGCAGGTGCACCGACGCCAGCACGTGCTCGGTGCGCGCGACCAGGTCGGAGCGCCCGGCCAGGCGGGCCAGCTCGGCGGCGTAGACCATGCCGACGGCGACCGCGTGGCCGTGCGGGAAGCGGTACGCCTCGGCCTTCTCGATGGCGTGCGCGAGGGTGTGCCCGTAGTTGAGGAACTCGCGCGGGCCGCTCTCCTTGAGGTCGGCCGACACGACGTCGGCCTTCACCCGGACGGCGCGTTCGATCAGCTCGACGGTGTGCGGGCCCTCGGGATGGCGGGCGGCGACCGGGTCGCCCTCGATGAGGTCGAGGATGACCGGGTCGGCGATGAAGCCCGCCTTGATGGTCTCGGCGAGGCCGCTGACGTAGTCGCGCTCGGGCATGGACGCGAGCGCGGACACCTCGCAGAGCACCCCGGCGGGCGGGTGGAAGGCCCCGACCAGGTTCTTGCCCTCGGGGACGTCGATGCCGGTCTTGCCGCCGACCGCCGCGTCCACCATGGCGAGCAGCGTGGTCGGGACGTGCACGACCTTCACGCCGCGCAGCCAGGACGCTGCGGCGAACCCGGCGAGGTCGGTGGTCGCGCCGCCGCCGACGCCGACGACCGCGTCCGAGCGGGTCATGCCGAGCTGCGCGAACCGCGACCAGAGCCCGGCGAGGACGCCGGTCTCCTTGGCCGCCTCGCCCGACGGCACGGGCAGCTCGTGCACGTCGTACCCGGCGGCGGCCAGCGCCGCGGTGACCGGGCGGACCAGCTCGGGCAGCCCCTCGTCGTGGACGACCGCGACCGTCCGGACGTTCTCACCGAGCAGGCCCGGCAGCGCGTCGTGGACCTTCTCGCCGATGACGACGTCGTACGGGTCCGCGCCGCCGACGTGCACCCGGCGGGTCAC
>NZ_JBFAOF010001267.1:0-1684 GCF_040675125.1 Spirillospora sp. NPDC049652
CTCGCGGGGCGCTTTCACACCGCAGGACGCCTCCACGCCCCGGCTCGGGTCCGCGGCGCCCGGGGCGGTCGTGCGGAGGAGGGTGGTTGCGGGGGTGGTGGTGGCGAGTGGGGTGATCGCCGCCGTTGACCTGTACTGGGCCTCGGGCGGCGGGGTGGGGACGAATCCGCGTTATGCGGGTGAGCTGGACGCGCCCGCCCGCATGCTCTCCATCGGAGACGCCTTCTGGGCCTTGGCCGGTGCGGCGAGCGCCTGGGTTCTCCTCGGCCGCATGGCTCGCCTGCCGCTGTGGCTGCCGGTGGCCACGGCCTTCGTGGCGTCCGGCTCACTCGTCGGCTGGGGCGGCTGGCGGATGGTGCTCGTCCTGCTGCGTCCGGGCGGCACCGAGCCCCACGCGCTGCCGTCCGTGGCGGTCGCCGTGGACGCCGTCAGCGTGGCCGCAGGGCTGGCCTTGGCCGTCCACCTGTTCAGGGCCGTGCGGGGGCGAAGTAGTGGCCTTCTTCAAGATCCGCGATGAGCCCCGGGTGGACGGGCTCCCAACCCAGCAGCGCGCGCGTCTTCTCGCTGGAGACCGGCACGTCCATCGTGATCACATGGCTCAGGAAGCCGAAGTGCTCCTGCACGTCCGCCAGGGGAACGGACGCCGTCGGCAGCGAGAGATGGCGTCCGATGACCTCGGCGATCTCCCGCGTCGGGACGCCCTCGTCCGCCATGCCCTGCAGACGCGATCCCGCAGGTGCTCCCTCCAGCGCGAGCCGGTACAGGCGGGCGGCGTCGAAGCGGTGCACGGCGGGCCAGACGTTCGCGCCGTCGCCCGGATACCCCGCCACGCCCCGCTCGCGGGCGATGCCGATGAGCACCGGGACGAACGCCCGGTCGTCCGGGCCGTGCACGGTCGGCGGGAGCCGGACGACGGAGGCGCGCACGTCCTGGTCGGCGAGGGCGATGGCCGCCTCCTCGTTCAGGAACCGCGTGTATCCGAAGGCCCCGGGCGACGTCCGGGTGTCCTCCGTCGAGAGCTCGCCCGGCGCTCCGCCGGGTGCGACCGCGGCGGTGGCGACCAGCGGACGGCCGGAGCCCGCCAGCGCCGCGCCCATCGTCTCGATCGCCCGCCGGTCGATCCCGAGGCTCTCCTCGAAGCGGAAGAAGTCGTTGAAAGCGAGGTGGATGACGCCGTCCGCCGCCGAGGCCCCGGCGCGCAGGACGTCGAGGTCCTGGAGGGAGCCGCGCAGCACCTCGGCGCCGGCGGCCCGGACCTTCGCGGCGGCGGCGTCCGAGCGGGCCAGTCCGACGACCTGGTGCCCGGCGCGCAGCAGCTCGGGGAGGACGGCGCCGCCGATGTATCCGGACGCCCCGGTGACGAGAACACGCATGATGAAACTCCTGGAACGAGAGGAAGACCCGGCCTGTCCCGGCCGGGCTCCCACCGTGCGCCCGCCGCCCGCCCCGCGTCCAATGATCGTTTCGCAACGCGCGATACGGGCCGCGTATCACCGCAGGTGGGATGCCCGGCGGCGCTCTACGCTGAACGGATGTCCGACATGCCGCCCCCGGCGGACCTCGATCTCCGGCTCGTCCGCTGCTTCACCGTCCTCGCCGAGCACCGCCACTTCGGCCGCGCCGCCGAAGCGCTGCACCTCACCCAGCCCTCGCTGAGCAGGCAGCTCCGCAGGCTGGAGCGGGA
>NZ_JBFAOF010001268.1:0-1681 GCF_040675125.1 Spirillospora sp. NPDC049652
CGCGATCTCCGGCGCGAGCGACAGGCTGCGCAGCTCCACGGACGCGGCGCGCGCCGTCCCCAGGGCCTCCCGGGCGGTCGCGAGCACCGCTTCGAGATCGTCCGGACGGGCCCCGGCGACCGCGTCCAGGCTCTTGCCGAGGCCCGCGTTCAGTTCGGCCGCGACGCGGAGCCGCTCCTCCTCGACGGCCGCCAGCGCGAGCGTCATCCGTGCCGCCGCGCGCCCGTCGATCCGCGCGACCAGTCGGACGAGCCCGACGACCAGCACCGCGCTCAACACGGCGGTCAGCGCGACGTCCACGACATGCGCGGGAGGCCCGCCCCGCAGGGCGGCCAGCGCGAACGCGCTCAGCCCGGCGGCTCCGGCGATCCACGTCCGGCCCGCGACGACCAGCGCCGCGCCGATCATCCCGACCATCCCGATCGAGACCCAGCCAGGGATCACGCACGCGTAACCGCACAACGCGAGGACGCCGAGGTCCCAGACCGTCCAGCCGCGTCCGAGCGAACGCAGCCAGACGACCAGGACCCCGGCGCACAGCACGCACGAGGCGACGAGGACCACGACGGGCCGCCCGACCGCCGTGGACGCGTAGAGCCCGCCCAGGCAGGCCAGCAGCGCACCGGCGACGATCCGGGCAGCCCGAGATCCCATCGGTCAGGAGAACTTCAGCAGCTGACCAGACCAGCTGAGCCACTCGCCGGACTTGTCGATCACACCCGTGGTCGAGGTGGCCCAGATGACCCCGGTGCCCGGAACGCGGGCCAGAGAACCCGGGGACGGCGTTCCCTTCGGGTGCGGCGGACGGGACGTGCTCCACTTCCCGGCCTTCGAGCGGTGGACGAACACGCCGTTGCCCTTGGCGTCCTGAGAGGTGAACCAGAAGCCGCCGTAGCCGTCGAAAGTGATCCCCCGCAGGCAGGATGACCCGGGCGCGGCCGCCCGCTTCCAGGCCTTGCCGTTCCAGTGGAGGAGGTAGTTCGGCTTCTTGGCCCCGTACTGGCAGCCGGTGGCCCACACGCTGCGGGGAGAGGAGGTGGCGAGAATGCCGTTGACGGGCACGCCCGCATTGGTGAACGTCCATTTGCGGCCGTCGAACCGTCCGACGGTCTTGAAGTCCTTGCCCGGTGCGGCGTCGCGCCCGAACGTCCACATGTTCGTGGCCGACGTCGCGCTGACGCTGCCGGGCATGAACGTGCCGGTCTTCACACGCTTCCACGTGCTGCCGTTGTAGTGCCACGTGCCGGAACCGGTCGAGCCGCCGGACGCGCCGAACACCCAGACGTTCTTGGAGCTGAACGCCTTGACGGAACCGGGTTCGCCCGGCAGGTCGCGCTTCACGACTGACCAGCGCTTGCCGTTCCAGTGCAGGACCGCGGCCGGCCCGTCGCCCGGCCCTTCACCGGGGCTGCTGATGGCCCAGGCGTTCGAGGCGGACAGGATGGACGCGTCCCACACGTATCCGTCCAGGCCCTTGGGCAGGGCGACGTATTTCCAGGTCTTGCCGTTCCAGTGGTACGAGAACGGGAGGACCGCGGGCTTCGCGTGCGGGCGGAAGCTGGCCCCGAATGCCCAGCCGTCCTTCTTGGACGCGATGGTCACAGCACCCATGTCGGTGCGCGAGGTGGGGTGGACGTTGAGGGCGATGCGCCAGGCGTGGGTGGCGGCGTCGGCGGACGCC
>NZ_JBFAOF010001269.1:0-1680 GCF_040675125.1 Spirillospora sp. NPDC049652
CGACCCGCGAGTCGTACGTCGGGCCGTGGCTGCCCGAGCCGCTGCTGACCGAGCCCGACCGCGCCGCCGAGGGGACCGAGGCGGCCGAGGCCGTGTCGACCGCGATGCTGGTCGTGCTGGAGACGCTGTCCCCGGTCGAGCGCGCGGTGTTCGTGCTGCGGGAGGTGTTCGGCTTCTCGCACGCCGAGATCGCCGGGTTCGTGGACCGGCCCGAACCGTCCGTCCGGCAGGTCGCGCATCGGGCGCGCGAGCACGTCCAGGCCCGCCGGGCGCGGTTCGACGACGATCCGGAGCGCCGCCGCGTCCTCACCGAGCGGTTCATGGCGGCGGCGTCCGGCGGCGACATCAACGCGGTGATGGAACTGCTCGCTCCGGACGTGACCGCCTGGACGGACGGCGGCGGCAAGGTCACCGCCGCGCGCCGTCCGCTGCACGGCTCGGACCACGTCGCGCGCTGGCTGCTCGGCACGCTCGCCAAGCCGGTCACGGCCGGGGCCACGCTGGAGGCCGCGACGGTCAACGGCGAGCTGGCCGTCATCGCGCTGATCGGCGGGCAACCCATCGGCGTCGTCACCTACGACCTGCTCGACGACCGCGTCCAGAACCTGCGTTTCCAGGTGAACCCCGACAAGCTCACCGGGCTGCGCCGCGCCTGACACTCCTGCGTCACCCGACGGCTTGAGCGGAGTGGCGGCGGGGTGAGGATGGAGTGGTGGAGAAAGTGATCATTCTGGGCGGGCCGCCCGGAGCCGGGAAGACGACCGTCGCCGCGCTGCTGGCCGAGCGGTTCGAGCGGAGCGTCCACCTGCACACCGACGACTTCTGGACGTTCATCAAACGCGGCCTGGTCATGCCGTACCTGCCCGAGTCGGACGCGCAGAACCGGACCGTGATGGACGTCGTCGCCGGCGCGGCGTTCGGTTACGCGGCGGGCGGCTACACCGTGGTCTGCGACGGCGTCATGGGCCCGTGGTTCCTCGACACGTTCACCCAGCGGGGAACACCGTTCCACTACGTGATCCTGCGGCCGGACGCCGAGACGACGCTCGCCCGCGCCACCGCGCGGGACCCGGACCGGCACCTCACCGACCCGGGCCCCGTGCGGGACATGCACGCCCAGTTCGCCACCCTGGACGGCTACGACGAGTACGTCCTCGACTCGTCCGGGCTCACCGCGGACCAGACCGCCGACGCCGTGCACGCGGCGCTCCGGGACGGCGGCCACCTCTTCAAGCGGGACCGCTGAGCAGCGACTCCTCGACCTTCGGGTCCAGGCCGACCCGGGGCCGGTCGCCGCGCTGCGGCGCCACTCCGCCGAGGCTCCGCAGCCAGGCCCAGGTGTCGGCGACGGTCTCCTCGACCGGACGGCACCGCAGGCCCTCGGCGAGTGCCCTGTCCACGTTCGTCCGGTGCAGGAACTCGTACAGCTCACCCGGCGGCACCCAGACCGGGAGGTCCTGCCACGGCTGGACGCCCGCCGCGAGGATCGGCTCCGGCTCGGTCCACCGCAGCCGCGCGTCCGCGCCGGTCACCCGGACGCACGCCTCCAGCAGTTCGCGCATCGTCGTGTGCCCCACCGGGCCGGTCACGTTGAACGCGCCGCCGAGCTGCCGCGCCGCCGCGTCCAGCGCCCAACCCGCCAGGTCCCGCGCGTCGATGAGCTGCAACTTCAGCTCGGCC
>NZ_JBFAOF010001270.1:0-1679 GCF_040675125.1 Spirillospora sp. NPDC049652
GGCGGCGCCAAGAACCACGCCGTCGTGCTCCCGGACGCCGACCTCGACCACGCCGCCGACCAGATCACCGCCGCCGCCTACGGCTCGGCCGGGCAGCGCTGCATGGCGATCTCGGCCGTGGTCGCGGTCGGCGCGGCCGCCGACCCGCTGGTGGAGCGCCTGGCGGAGCGGGCGCGCGCGGTGAAGGTCGGCCCCGGGGCCGAGGCCGGCAGCGAGATGGGGCCGCTGATCGGCCGGGACGCCCTGGAGCGGGTGACCGGCCATGTCGAGCGGGCCGAGCGCGACGGCGCGGCCGTGGTGGTGGACGGGCGCGGGCTGCCCGGCCCCGGCCACTTCCTCGGCCCGTGCCTGCTCGACCGGGTGACGCCGGCGATGGCCGCGCACCAGGAGGAGATCTTCGGCCCGGTCCTGGTCGTGCTGCGGGCCGACTCCCTGGACGAGGCGATCGCCCTGGTCAACTCCGTCCCCTACGGCAACGGTACGGCGGTCTTCACCTCGTCCGGGGCGGCGGCCCGCCGGTACCAGCGCGAGGTGCGGGTCGGGATGGTCGGCGTGAACGTGCCGATCCCGGTGCCCATGGCCTTCTACTCCTTCGGCGGATGGAAGGACTCGCTGTTCGGCGACACCCACGTCCACGGCGCGGAGGGGATCCGGTTCTACACCCGGGCGAAGGCGGTGACGAGCCGCTGGCCGGAGCCGTCCGTCGCGGAGCCCCTCGCCGCGATGGCCTTCCCCACCGCGACCTGAGAGCGCGCACCTGAGCGCTCGACCGCGCCCTGAGCCGCCCGGCCCCTCCTGATCACAGGTCATGGGAAGACGACCGATCAGGAGGGGCCGGCCGGTTCGCGTGCCGGCCGCCTCAGGGCTTCAGGACGCCCCGGCCTTCGCGGACCTCGAAGACCAGCTGGGTCTCCGTCCGCTGCACCACCGGGTAGATGGTGATGTGCTCCAGGATCAGGTCGCGGAGCTTCTGCGGGCTCTCCACGGCGACGTGCAGGAGGAAGTCGTCGTCACCGCCCACGTGCAGGACGGTCAGCGCTCCGGGTACCGCCACCAGCTTGTCGTAGAGGCTGCGGACGTGCTCCCTGTTGTGGCTGCCCAGCCGGACCTTCACGATCGCCTGGATCGGGTGGCCCAGCGCGCCGAGGTCGAGCCGGGCGTTGACGCTCGCGATGACGCCCGAGCGCCGCAGCGCGCGCACCCGGTAGGCGCAGGTGGACTCGGCGACCCCGACGCGGGCGGCGAGCGCGGCGTTGGTCATCCGGCCGTCCTCCGCGAGCGCGGCGAGGATGGCCAGGTCGGTGCCGTCGAGAGCGGCCGGAGCGGATTGCGGTTTCTTCGACGACAGGTCGGGCATCAGGGCTCTCCTCGCAGAATCTGCGTCGATCCTGGCGAAGAGCGACGACTTCCGCAACGACCATTGAGTTTCCCTGGGGATCCGCTCATCCTGGCGCAATGATCTTGCCTCGGCTGCAGCCCGACTCCCTCGCCGTCCACGCCGGCCGCGAGGACCTCGCGGGCCTCGGTGTGCACGCGCTCCCCATCGACCTGTCCTCGACCAACCCGCTGCCGGACATCGAGACGGGCGGCCTGTCGTACGAGGCCATGGCCGGCGGGGGAGCGCCGTACGCGGACGGCGGAGCCGTCTACGGGCGGCTGTGGAACCCGACCGTCGCGCG
>NZ_JBFAOF010001271.1:0-1671 GCF_040675125.1 Spirillospora sp. NPDC049652
CTGCCTCCGGACCTCTGCGACCCGGCCACCGGGCGCGGCATGGAGGCCACGAGCTCCAGCAGCCAGCCGTCGCTGATGGAGCGGGCCGCGTCGTCCGGATCGCGGAGCTGGATCAGCCCGCCGCCCGCGACGCCCGCCGCGTGCACGACGGCGTGCACCGGACCGAGTTCGGCGACGGCCCGCTCGCCCGCCACGCGCAGTCCCTCGGGGTCGGTGACGTCGGCGGTGAGGACGACGACGCGCGCGCCCAGCCGCTCCAGCTCGCGGACGGCACTGGCGCGGCTCGCCGTTTCGGTGTCCGGCCGGGTGCCGTCCTCGGCGGACGGCAGGCCGGTGCGGGAGACCAGGGCGAGGCCCGCCCCTTCCGTCCGGGCCAGTTCGCGGGCGACGGCGAGGCCGACTCCGCCGAGACCGCCGGTGATCAGGTAGTTGCGGCCGCGCGGTGCGTCGCCCGCCGGTTCCAGCCGGACGGGCTGGTGGCCGGTGGTGAAGCGCCGCCGCCCGCGCAGCGCGACCACGGCGGGCCCGCCGCGTCCGGACAGTTCCTCCAGGAGCTGCGCGGCGACCCCGCCGGGGGTGGCGGCCGACAGCGAGACGTCGACATTGCGGCAGCTCAGGTGCGGGTGCTCCAGGGGCAGGACCCGGCAGACGCCGAGGACTGTCGCGGTCAGCGGCGTCCCGGATTCGGTGCCCGCGACGACGTGCAGCTCGTCGGTGACGACGGTGATGTCGCACGGGTCGTCGCCCGGCTCGCCGCCGAGGGCCCGGCCGAGCGCCAGCAGGCTGCCGAAGCCGCGGGCCGTGGCGTCCCGCTCGTCCGCGTCGGGAGTGAGGCCGAGCGTCCAGAGGTGGACGATCCGGTCGGGACGGCGGCCCTCGCGGCGGAGCGCGGCGAGGAGTTCGGCGAAGTCCGGCGCGTCCTCGCGGGTGAGGGTCGTGACCGAGGCGGCGGACTCCGCGAGGGCGGCGGCCAGTGCCTCGCCGACTCCGGTGCCGTCCGCGAGGAGCAGCCAGTGCTCTCCGGCGGACGGCGCGCGGGCCGAGCGCGGCGGAAGCGTCTGCCAGGAGGGGACCTGGAAGAAGTCCGCCACGTCGGTCTTCCTGACCGGCCCCGCGGACGGAGCGGGAGCCGTGGCCCGGGCGGATGCGCCGGTCGTCGCCGCCCAGTGCCTGCGGCGCTGGAACGGGTAGGTCGGCAGCGACACCCGCCTGGGCGTTTCGCCGTCCCGGACCAGGTCGCCGGGGTCCGCGCCGAGCAGCCACAACCGGCCCACGGCGGACGCGAAGTGCCGCTCCTCGGACTCGGTGTCGAAGGCCCCCGGCAGGCTCGGCACCGCCGGCTCCGCGCCGGGGCTCACCTGCGTGGCGAGGCTGCCGAGGGACTGTCCCGGGCCCAGCTCGACCAGCACCCGGCCGCCGGACGGCTGCTCGTCGAGCGCTGCCAGCCCGTCCGCGAACCGGACCGGCCGGAGCAGGTGCGCGCCCCAGAACGCCGGGTCGGTGGCCTGGTCGCCGGTGACCCACATGCCGGTGACGTTCGAGACGTACGGGATCTCGGGCGGACGGCGCGGGACGCCGTCCACGAGCTCGACGAAGGCGTCCAGGACCGGGGCCATCATCGGCGTGTGGAACGCCTGCGCGGTGGGCAGCCGCCGGTAGGCGACGCGCGCT
>NZ_JBFAOF010001272.1:0-1670 GCF_040675125.1 Spirillospora sp. NPDC049652
GACGGCCCGGTCAGACCGCGCGCGGGCGGGGACGGCGCGCTCACCGGCCCTCGCGGACGATCACGGCCCGGACGGTCATCAGCAGGATCCGCAGGTCCGCGCCGAACGACCAGTGGTCGATGTAGTAGTTGTCGTAGCGCACCCGGTCCTCGATCGAGGTGTCCCCGCGCAGCCCGTTGACCTGCGCCCAACCCGTCATCCCCACCGGCATGCGGTGCCGCAGCCCGTAGCCGGGGACCGACGCGCCGAACGTGGCGACGAAGTGCGGACGCTCCGGCCGGGGCCCGACCAGGCTCATGTCGCCCCGGATGACGTTCCACAGCTGCGGCAGCTCGTCCAGCGAGGTCTTCCGCAGGAACCGTCCGACCGGTCCCACCAGCCGCTCGTGGTCGACCGACCAGCTCGTGTCCCCGTGGAACTCGCTGCTGGGACGGACCGTCCGGAACTTCACCAGCGTGAACTCCCGGCCTAGACACCCGACCCGGCGCTGCCGGAACAGCACGCCGGGACCACCCTCCAGCCGGACCGCGACCGCGCACAGCAGCATCAGCCAGCCCAGCGCGACCGCCAGCGCCGACGCCACGACGAAGTCGAACAGCCGCTTGCCCCGCCGTCCGAGGGTGGTCCGCCGGGCGTCCACGACGCGGGCGACCGGGATCCCGGCCAGGTACTCGCGGCCGCGCGCCCCGGCGGGAACCAGGCCCGGGGCGGTCACGACCGCCCACACCTCGCCGGTGTGCCGCGCCGCCGTGCGCGCGGCGGCGTCCAGCACGACGGGCTGGACCCCCTCGCAGACCACGACGGCGACGCGGGCCCGGGTGCGCAGGAGCGTCCTGGTGAGCCGCGGCCAGTCCTCCGCGGCGCCCGCCGGGGCGGCGGGCTCGTCGAGGTTCCGCGGGTCGAGCTTGGCGGTCACGGTCAGGCCCAGGTCGGGGCAGCGGTCGAGGTGCTCGGCGACGCGGTCGGCGACCGTGCCCCCGCCGATCACCACCGTCGCCCGCAGCCGCGCCGGCCTGCGGCGGAAGCGCCGCGCGGCGCGGTGCACCGGCAGCCGGCCCGCCAGGGTGAGCGCCGACACCGCGAGGACGAACTGGAGCATGTGGAGGGCGGCGAGCGGCAGCGACGCGGGGGCGGGCGGCGGCAGGAGGCGGTTGACGGCCAGGTCCGCCAGCAGCACCCGGGTCAGCGTCGGCAGGACCGCGTCGACCAGGCTGGGGCTCCGCTGGGGACGGTATCCGCCCATCGAGGCCTGCAGCGCGACGAGGACCGCCCCGGTGGCGAGCGCCCGCGCCGGAGTGTCGCCTTCGAGCAGGCACAGGCCCCCGGCGGCCGAGAGGTCCAGCAGCGTGAGCGTCAGGCGGTAGCCGGCCACGGGCAGCCGCGACGCGAGCCGGCGGCGGTGGCGGGCGGCGCGCCGGTGGGCCGGACGCCGGTCCGGCGTTCCGGGCACGCGGTTCCGGACGACCGGCGGGCGAGTCGCGGTCCCCTCGGCCGTGCCGAGCGCCGCAAGCCCTTGAGCTCCCAAATCGACGTCCTTCCCGGGAACGGAGAAGCCAGGCCCGGCGAGCCGTCCGCGGGGGGCACGCGCCAGGACGACGCGGGAGAAGGCGGCCGGACGGCCGGTGCGCGCCGAGCCGCATGCCCTTCCCCTGGACGTCCGGCGGCGCGGG
>NZ_JBFAOF010001273.1:0-1669 GCF_040675125.1 Spirillospora sp. NPDC049652
TCACCGCCGCGTTCCGGCGGGCGCTCGGACGGGCGCAGCCCCGGTCGGCGCCGCTGCGGACGCTCCTCGCGGCCGAGGGCGAGGCGGCGCGGTCGCTGCCGCCCGTCGAGGGGCTGCTGCCCGTAGCGCCGGTGGTGGACGGCTCGTTCCTGCCCCGGCACCCGATGGACGCCGTCCGGTCGGGCGCGGCCGCGGCCGTCCCGCTGCTGGTCACGACCACCGCCGAGGAGATGCGGCTGTTCGCGGCGATCGACCCGGTCACGCTGTCGGCTGCCGACGCCCGCACCGAACTGCTCATGCTGCGCCCTGCCGACGAGCTGGCGCGCTGGCACGCCGTCCACGGCGGCGAGGTCCGCCGCGTCCGGTTCGCGCACCGCTCGCCGTACGCCCACCAGGGCGTGCGGCTCGGCTCGGCGCACCTGGTGGACGTCCCGTTCCACCTCGGCACCCTGCACGACCGCCGGCCGGCCCCCCTCACCGGGACCGGGCCGGACGTCACCGCCCTCGGCGCGCGGACCACGGCGGCGTTCGCCGCCTTCTGCCGCGCCGAACCCCCTCGAGAGGAGTTGGAGCCATGCCGGACGCGCAGCGCGTCGCGATCATCGGATCGGGCAACATCGGCACCGATCTGATGATCAAGGTGCTCCGGACGTCGGACCTGCTCGACGTCGCGGTGCTCGCGGGGATCGACCCCGACTCCGACGGGCTCGCCCGGGCCCGCCGGCTCGGCGTCGCCACGACCAGCGACGGCGTCGAGGGCCTGGTCGCGATGCCGGAGTTCGCGGACGTCCGGGTGGTGCTGGACGCCACCTCCGCCAAGGCCCACCTGCACAACGCCGAGGTGCTCGCGCCGCACGGAAGGAGGATCGTCGACCTCACCCCGGCGGCGATCGGCCCGTACGTCGTCCCGGCGGTCAACCTGGACGAGCACCTGGACGCCCCGAACGTCAACATGGTCACCTGCGGCGGCCAGGCGACCGTGCCGGTCGTCGCGGCCGTGTCGCGGGTGACGCCCGTCCGGTACGCCGAGATCGTCGCGTCCATCGCGTCCCGGTCGGCCGGGCCGGGCACCCGCGCGAACATCGACGAGTTCACCGAGACCACCTCGCGCGCCCTGGAGGAGGTCGGCGGCGCGGCGCGGGGCAAGGCGATCATCGTGCTGAACCCCGCCGAGCCCCCGCTGATCATGCGCGACACCGTCTACTGCGTGACCGGCGACTGCGACCCCGAGCAGGTCACCGCGTCGGTCGAGAAGATGATCGGCGAGGTCGCCGCGTACGTGCCGGGCTACCGGCTCAAGCAGCGGGTGCAGATCCGTCCGCTGGACGCCGGCGACCCGCTCGCCGCGCTCGCCGGCGGCGGGCCCGGGAACCTGGTGTCGGTGTTCCTCGAGGTCGAGGGCGCCGCGCACTACCTGCCCGCCTACGCGGGGAACCTCGACATCATGACGTCCGCCGCGCTGCGCGTGGCAGAGAGGCTGGCGGTCCAGTGACTGCGGGAACGAGCGCCGAGCTGTACGTCCAGGACGTGACGCTGCGGGACGGCATGCACGCCATCCGGCACCGCTACACCGTGGACCAGGTCCGCGAGATCGCCGCCGCGCTGGACGCGGCGGGCGTGGACGCGGTCGAGGTCGCGCACGGCGACGGCCTCGCCGGGTCGAGCGTCA
>NZ_JBFAOF010001274.1:0-1666 GCF_040675125.1 Spirillospora sp. NPDC049652
GCCGGTTCCGGAGCAGCCGCAGGTCCAGGAGCGGCGCCTCCATCCGCAGCTGCCGCCGGACGAACACCGCGCCGACCGCCGCGCCGGCCAGCAGCGCCGCGCCCGGCACGGCCAGCTCGTCCTGGATCGCGAGTTGCTTGAAGCCGTAGACCATGAGCAGCACCGCGACCAGCGACAGGCCGACGCTGACGGGGTCGAGCCGTCCGGCCCGGTCGCTGCGGAACTCGGGCAGCAGGAACGGCCCGGCGGCGAGCACCACGGCCATCGCGGGCACGGCGATGAGAAACACCGACTTCCAGGAGAAGTGCTGGAGCAGGAACCCGGCCAGCACCGGCCCGAGCGCGCCGCCGGCGAACTGGCTGGTCGCCCAGATCGCGATGGCCTTCCCGCGCTGCCGCTCGTCCCGGAACATGCTGGTGATGAGGGCGAGTGTGGACGGCGTCAGCGTCGCGCCCGCCACGCCCAGCAGCAGCCGGACGACGATCAGCGTCAGCGGGTCCGCCGCGAACGTGGCCGCGATCGACAGGACCAGGAAGCCCGCGGCCCCGGCCAGCAGCAGCTTCCGGCGGCCGATCCGGTCGCCGAGCGTGCCCGCCGTGATGACCAGTCCGGCGACCATGAACCCGTACCCGTCGCTGATCCACAGCTGTTCGACGCCGCTCGCGCCGAGGTCGGCGCTCAGCTTCGGCAGGGCGAGGAGCAGGGCCGTCATGTCCATCGCGACGATGAGGGTCGGCAGCGCCAGGACGGTCAGCCCCAGCCAGGCGCGGCGGTCCGCCTTCGGTTCGGTTGCGTTCGTCATGCAGGCTGGTCGGAACGGGGACGCGCTTCTTGACATCAGGGCGCGCGAGAACCGGAACACATTCTTTCTTCCGGAGGATGTCAAGAAGCCGGCGGCGGCTCCGACCAACGGTCGAAAAGGGCCCGCCAGGGTCCCGGCGGCACACGAACACGAGGAGCACGACATGCAGTTCCTGATCAGCATGCACATCAACCCGGCCGTGCTGGACGCGCTGACCGACGAGGAGAAGTCGGCGATCGGCGAGGGCCACGGGAAGTTCATGGCCGACCTGAAGGAGTCCGGCGAGTTCGTGCTCACGCAGGCGCTGGTCGACCCCTCCCAGGCGGCCGTGGTGGCGGTGCGCAACGGCCAGCCGGTCGTGACCGACGGGCCGTTCCTGGAGGCCAAGGAGTTCCTGGGCGGCTTCTACCTGGTCGACGTCGAGAACAAGGAGCGCGCGGTCGAGCTCGCCGCGCGGATCCCGGACGCGGGGATCGAGGGCCTCGGGGTCGAGGTGCGCCAGGTCATGTTCTCTGACGGACAATTGGAGGCATGAGCGAAGCCCCTGGTCACCAGGCGGAAGCCCGGACGGGATTCGAGGACCTGCTGCGCGAGCTCGCGCCGCGGGTCCTCGGCGCGCTCGTGCGCAGGCACGGGCAGTTCGAGGGCTGCGAGGACGCCGTGCAGGAGGCCGTCCTCGCGGCGTCGGTGCAGTGGCCCGCCGAGGGCGTGCCGGACAACCCGCGCGGCTGGCTGGTGGCGGTGGCGTCCCGGCGGCTCATCGACCAGATGCGCAGCGAGCAAGCGCGCCGCGAGCGCGAGTCGGCGGTGGCGGCCGAACAGGCCGCCGGGGCCGCGGCCGCGCGATCGGGAGAGCACACGTCG
>NZ_JBFAOF010001275.1:0-1663 GCF_040675125.1 Spirillospora sp. NPDC049652
CCGTCAGCCACTCGCGCGGCCCCCGGTCGCCGCGCACCTTCGCGGGCTTCAGCGCGCGCAGCGCCAGCGTCACCGGCGCGCCCACGACCAGGAAGATCGGGGTCAGCATGGACAGCACCATGTGCTGCACCATGTGCACGCTGAACAGGATCGGCGCGTACTTGGCGACGCCGGTCTCGGTGACGGCGACGATCGTCAGCAGGCCGACGAACCAGGAGACCGTCCGGCCCAGCGGCCAGGAGTCGCCGCGCCGCCGCAGCCGGACGACCCCGGCGACGTACACGAAGCCGAGCGCGAGCACGAGCGCGGCGAAGAAGAAGTCGAACTGCCACAGCGTGGCGAGCCGGGCCGGGCTGACCTTGGGCGGCAGGTCGTAGCCGATCAGCGACTTGACCGTGCTCTCCACCTCGGCCGGCGCGGGCGGCGCGGTGCGCGCGAGCGCGACGGCCAGGCCCATCACGGCGGCCATCACGGCGGCCTCGACGGACGCGAACCGCGCGAACGCCCGCGCCTCGCGGCCCTCGATCCTCGGCAGCGTCCGCTCGCGGTGCCACCAGCCGAACCAGCCGAGCACCGCGAACCCGACGATCTTGCCGAGCGCGAGCCGGCCGTAGTCGGTGCTCACCAGCTGGGCCGGGTCGGGCAGCCGGGAGATGACGTTGACCAGCCCGGACGCGCCGACGATCAGGTAGCACCACAGTGCCGTCCGGCTGAACCGGGCGGCCATGACGCCGAGCCCGTCGCGCCGGGCCAGGGCGTGCGCGGCGAGGACGGCGAGCCCGCCGACCCAGGGCGCGACGGCCGCGACGTGCAGCGCGACACCGGTCACCGCGACCGAGTGGTTGGCGGCGGACGCCGAGTGCCCGGTCAGCGGCGCGGGCAGCAGCGCGACCAGGGCCAGCGCGAGCAGCCCGAACGCGGCGGCGGGCGAGGTGGTGGTGCGGGACAGCAGCGCGACCACGACCGTGATCAGCACGACCAGCATCAGCGCCGTGCCCTGCGGGAGCTGCCCGACGTAGGAGCTGAGCTCGCTGCCGGTGACGATGTCGCCGGCCGGCTGGCCGAGGACGTCGGAGACGGTGAAGACCAGGTCAGCGGCCGCGGCGGCGGCCCAGAGCGCGGCCAGCCAGGACGCGCCGCGCAGGTAGCCGAGCGCGGCCGCGCCGAGCGACGGCCGGCCCGAGCCGCCCGCGCCGGTGACCGGCAGCAGCGCGGCGGCGGCGAGCAGCGCGCCGACGGTGAGGGCGGCGGCCAGGTCCATGACGAGCCGGGAGAACGGCAGGCCCCACCGGGTCAGCGCGCCCGCGTCCCCGAGGCCCGGGATGATCTTCTCGGTGACGGCGCCGCCGAGCACGAGCGCCGCGACGAGGGCGGCGACGGCCGCGGCCACGGCGGCCAGGGCCGCGCGGGCGACCCGGAGGGTGCTTGCGTTCACGGTCTCCTACTCACCGGGGTGCTTGCGCTTGGCGCGGGAGACGATGAGGACGCCGATGCCGATCCCCACCAGCGCCCCGACGCCGATCATGATCCACCGGGACGCGCCCGCCGAGGACTTCTTCGCCGCCGCCTTGGGCGCGTTCTCCGCCGGAGTGCCCGCGACCTGCTCCCCCTCGACGGCGGCGGTCGCGTCGGCGGTCGGCGCGCCCGCGCCTCCCGGGGTGCC
>NZ_JBFAOF010001276.1:0-1660 GCF_040675125.1 Spirillospora sp. NPDC049652
CGCCGCCGAGCGCATCGCCCGCTCCGGCGGCTGACCCGCGCCCCGCCGCCCGGCCCGGGAGGCGGGCCCGGCCGGGCGGCGGGGCCCGCCCCCGAGCTCAGGCGGGGTCGAGCTCAGGCGGGGCCGAGCTCAGGCGGGGTCGAGGACAGGCGGGCCCGGGGTCAGGCGGGGTCGATGGAGAGGGGGTGGCGGAAGACGTTGTTGGGGTCGTAGGCCGCCTTGACGCGCTGGAGCCGGGGGTAGTTCTGCTTGTAGTAGAGCGTGCTCCACGGGACGCCCGACTTGTTCCACGCCGGGTCCTTGGCGTCGATGTCGGGGTAGTTGATGTAGCAGCCGTCGTACCGGTCGTTCGGGACGGGCATGCCGCCGGTGTCCCCGAAGACCCGCTGGTAGAAGCGGCGCAGCCAGTCCACCGACGCCTCGTCGGCGGAGGCGTCCGGCCAGGACGCCGAGAACCACAGCTTCATGATGGAGTCGCGCTGCGGGATCGCGGTGCCGGTCGGCGACACCGTGTTGATCTTTCCGCCGTAGGCGGCGAAGTAGACCAGGCACTGGCCCTTGTAGTCCGGGTCCGTGAGGCCCTTGTACAGCTCGACGATCTGCGACTCGGCGAGCGGCTTGCGCAGGTGGCTGCCCTTGGACTTGGTGCGCGGCGGGATGGTCGCCGGGAACTCGTAGGTCGCGTTGGTCAGCCACAGGTCGTCGGTCGTGCTGACGGTCGGCTTCACCCCGACCCCGTTGGAGACGGCGGCGATGTAGTCGTCCAGCAGCTGCTTGGCGCCCGGCGCGGTGGAGTCGTTGCGGATCTCCAGGTAGATGTTCTCTTCCTTCTGCGTGTTCAGGTGCAGGGCGCTGTGCAGCGCGGCGGTCGGCGTGCCGGGGGCGCTGTTGGCGGCGTGCCAGGCGTTGTGGTTCTTCACCAGCCGGACGAAGCCGTCCTGCGTGAGGCCGGCCCACGGGAAGACCGCCCAGGTCATGAAGACGCGGTCGGGCGGGCTCGGCAGCAGCTTGGTCGGGTCGTTCCCGGCCACGCCGGGCGTCCGGAACAGGTACTTGGTGACGATGCCGAAGTTGCCGCCACCGCCGCCGGTGTGCGCCCACCACAGGTCGCGGTTCGGGTCGTCCGGGCGGTTGGTGGCGAGGACCGTCTTCGCCCGTCCCGACTTGTCGATGGTGACGACCTCGACGCCGTAGAGGTGGTCCACGCACAGGCCGTGCTGGCGGGACAGGGGGCCGTAGCCGCCGCCCGCGATGTGCCCGCCGACGCCGACCGCCGGGCACACCCCGGCCGGGACGGTCACCCGCCAGCCGAGGTAGAGGTCGGTGAACAGCTCGCCCAGGGTCGCGCCGGGCTCCACGACGAACGCGCGCAGGTCGCCGTCGTACCAGGTCCGGTTCATCGCCGACATGTCGAGCAGGACCTTGAACGCCGGGTCGCCGACCAGGTTGTCCAGGCAGTGCCCGCCGCTGCGGACGGTGAGCCGCTGCCCGCGTCCGACCGCCCGCTCGACGGCCTTCTCCACCTGCTCGACCGAGTAGGGCAGGTGGAGCAGGTCCGGGTGCGAGACGAACCGCGGGTTGAAGGACCGCTTGATCAGTTCCGGGTAGCGCGGGTCGGACGGGGAGAGCGCGACCAGCGGGTCCAGGGCGTCCGGCGGCC
>NZ_JBFAOF010001277.1:0-1659 GCF_040675125.1 Spirillospora sp. NPDC049652
CCCGCATCCACGCGACGGACACCGCGCGGTTCACCCGGCTCCGGGACGGACTCGCGGGCCGGGACCTGACGTCCGCCAGGCAGTGCCCCGCCACGCCGGTGGTGGCGGAGCTCCTTGAAACACTGGCCGCCGAGCCGCGCGTGCTGGCGCACTCCGACTTCTGGTCGGGCAACGTCCTGTGGGCGGACGACGGGACCCTCACCGGCGTCATCGACTGGGCGGGCGGCTGCCTCGCGCCGCGCGGCTTCGACGTGAGCTGGTGCCGCCTTGACCTGCACCTTCTGCATGGGCCGGCCCTCGCGGACGTCTTCCTCGACGCGTATGAGCGGGCGTCCGGCGTGCGGGTCGCGAACGTGGAGGCATGGGACCTGTTCGCCGTCCGCAACTCGCACGCCTGGGTGGAGACGTGGACGGACAACTACGTCCCGCTGGGACGTACCGACCTGACACCCGCCGCCCTGCGCGCCCGGCACACGGCGTGGACGACGCGGTGCCTGCGGGCCTTCTACCGGGCGTGAGACGTCGCGCAGAGGCGGACGATCTCCGGAAGGAGTCCGGCGAGGACGCGCTCGTCCGCCGGGTCTGAGGGGGTGTACTCGGTGATGCCCAGGCCGACGACCTCGTGGCGGGACGTCAGGGCGCTGATCTGCGACAACAGCTCGTCAGCCGGGAGGCCGCCGGGTTCGGGGCAGCCGACCGAGGAGAAGCCGTCGAGGACGTCCAGGTCGAGATGGACGTACAGCACGGCGTCCTCGCGCAGGTTTCCACGATCGCCGAAGCCCGCGCGGTCGAGGTAGTCGCGCTCGGCCGAATCAAGCGCGCGAACGCCGGACAGGGCCACCTGCGACGGCCGCAGCGGCGTCGGCGGGACGAGGTCTTCGGGGCCCTCGCCGAGCAGCGTGCGCAACACCATGCCGTGAAACGCACCCGACGGCGACGACTCCGGGGTGTTGAGGTCGCCGTGCGCGTCGAACCAGACGACCGCCAGCCGTTCGCCGTACCGGCGCACCGCTGCGGCGACGGGTTCGAGCTCGACACCGCAGTCTCCCCCGACCGTGACGGTGAGCCCTTGCTCGGGCAGAACCTCCCGCACCCGCGCCGCCGTCTCCGCGAGAGAAGCCCCAGGCGCCACCCGCACACGCGAGGACGCGCCGGGGACGTGCTCGTCGCCGCAGATCAGCGACGCGATCCAGGCCGCGCCCTCGACCAGCCTCCCCGCGTCCGAAGCGGACGACCCCTGCCACTGCGGCACTTCGATGACGGTGTACATCGCGTCCTTCCCGGTGGTGTGGGCAGTAGTGTCGTCGGCGTCGTCCGCGAAGGTCCACTTAGTGTTCCTGCGACTGTCTGTAAGGCCGGCTTGATGTTGGATCCGACGCGCCTGCGCCTCCTGCGCGACCTCGCCGAGTACGGGACGATGACCGCCGTCGGCGAGGTGGCCGGCATGACGTCCTCCGCCGTGTCCCAGCACCTCGCTCGGCTCGAACGGGAGGCGGGCGTGCGGCTCTTCCACCGGGTGGGACGCCGCGTCCGGCTGACGCCCGAGGGACACCGCCTGGTCGGACACGCGCACACCGTCCTCAACGCCCTGGACGCGGCGGAGAAGGATCTCCGCGAGGCGGGCCGGCCGCGCGGCCCGGTGCACGTCGCGACCTTCGC
>NZ_JBFAOF010001278.1:0-1659 GCF_040675125.1 Spirillospora sp. NPDC049652
CCGCGGCGTTCATGGCATTCTCCTTCTTGATAGCATCTACTTCTCTGATGAAGTCTCTGCGTTGAAGAAGATATACGCCGGTCCACGCCGATCACCGTCCCGGACGAGCCGGGCGGCGCGGACGGGCCGAACCGCTGCCCCTCGGGGACGGCGGCGCGCACCGCCCGTCCGTCCGCCACCTCCGGGCCGTCCGGGGCGAAGGTGGCGGGCACGCCGTGGTGCGCCAGTTCGGAGATGTCGAAGAAGTCGCCGTTGACCCCCGCGACGCCGCCCGCCCGGTTCACCATGTCCGAGACCCGGGCCCGGGAGCCTCCGGGCGGCGGGCGCAGCAGCCCGATCCGCGCCCGGTGCAGGTCGATCTCCAGCAGCGTTCCGGTGACCCGCCCCTGGCGCAGCTCCCGGGCGACGACGCCGGGGGAGATCCGCAACTCATGGGCGGGCGGAGCGGCGGGCACGAGGGCCAGCACGAGCGTGATCCGCGTCAGCACCCGGCCCATGCTCGCGCAAGATCGCCGCTTCGGCGGGCGACGCGCCCGACGCGCCCGACGCGCCCGACGTGGCCGACGCGCCCGACGTGGCCGACGTGGCCGGGACGGCGTTCCTCCACGGGCCGGCTAGGAGGTGACGGGGGTCGAGAGCTCCTGGTCGCCCCGGTAGAGGCGGGCGACGATCTCCTCGATGCCGGTCTCGCGCAGGGCGATGTCGCGGACCTCGTAGCGGGCGGCGAGCGCGGCCACCACCGACGCGGCGTTCGTGCCGTCCGGCAGGCGGAGCGTCTGCCGCGGGCCCTCGACGCCGGTCACCCGCACGCCGTCCAGCTCGACCGGCGGCCCCGGCGCGGCCAGCTCGACGACGAGCTGCCGGTCCGCGCCCGCCGCGCGGCGCAGCGCCGCCAGGTCCCCGTCGAACGCCGCGCGCCCGTGGTCGATGATCAGCACGCGCCGGCACAGCCGCTCGATGTCGCCGAGGTCGTGGGTGGTGAGCAGGATCGTGGTGCCGCGCTCGGCGTTCAGCCGCGCGAGGAACCCCCGCACGGTCGCCTTGCTCACCACGTCCAGGCCGATCGTCGGCTCGTCCAGCACCAGCAGCTCGGGATCGTGCAGGAGCGCGGCGGCCAGGTCGCCGCGCATCCGCTGGCCGAGGCTGAGCTGCCGGACCGGCGTGGCGAGGAACGGCTCCAGCTCCAGCAGCTCGGTCAGCTCCGCCAGGCGGCTCCGGTAGGGGCGCTCCTCGACCCGGTACAGCCGCCGGACCAGGGTGAGGCTGTCCTTCAGCGGCAGGTCCCACCACAGCGTCGTGCGCTGCCCGAACACCACGCCGATGCGGCGGGCCAGCGTCGTCCGGGCACGGGACGGGTCGAGCCCCGCCACCCGGATCCGCCCCGAACTCGGGGTGAGGATGCCCGTGAGCATCTTGATCGTGGTGCTCTTGCCCGCGCCGTTCGGGCCCAGGTACCCCAGGAACTCGCCGCGCGGCACGGTGAACGACACCCCGTCGACCGCGCGGACGGCCGTCCGCGCGCGGCGCAGCCGCCCGCGCGTGCGCCGCCGCAGGGTGAAGGTCTTGGTCACGTCCGTCATCTCGATCATCGGTTCCCCTCCCGGCACCGGCGGTCCTCAGCTTCCCGTCGAGCGGTAGTGGCGCAGGCCCGACCGCCAC
>NZ_JBFAOF010001279.1:0-1658 GCF_040675125.1 Spirillospora sp. NPDC049652
GTCCGCGGCCCCCGGGACCGCCCCCGCGCGGCCCGGGAGCGCGCCGGTGGACGAGGCGCTGCGCCGCGTCGGCGACAATTGGTGACGTGACAGCGCCAGGATCGCCAGCAGAGACCCCGCAGCCCGAGCCGTTCAGGTCCGGGTTCGCCTGCTTTGTCGGACGGCCCAACGTGGGCAAGTCCACACTGATGAACGCGCTGGTCGGGACCAAGGTGGCGATCACCAGCAGCCGCCCGCAGACCACCCGGCGGGCGATCCGCGGCATCGTGCACCGCCCGGACGCGCAGCTCGTCGTCGTGGACACCCCCGGCCTGCACAAGCCGCGCACGCTGCTCGGCGAGCGGCTGGACAGCCTGGTCCGCTCCACCCTCACCGAGGTGGACGTGATCGGCTTCTGCGTCCCCGCCGACCAGCCCGTCGGGCCCGGCGACAAGTACATCGCCCGCGAGCTGGCGAACGTGAAGGGGACGCCGGTCGTCGCGATCGTCACCAAGACCGACCTGGCGAGCCCGGAGCAGATCGCCAGGCAGCTGCTCGCGGTGGGCGAGCTGGGCGACTTCGCCGACATCGTGCCCTGTTCCTCGGAGGACGGCTTCCAGCTCGACGTGGTCGCCGACCTGCTGATCAAGCACCTGCCGGAGGGCTTCGCGCTCTACCCCGAGGGCGACCTGACCGACGAGCCCGAGCAGGTGCTGGTCGCCGAGCTGATCCGCGAGGCGGCGCTGGAGGGCGTCCGGGACGAGCTGCCGCACTCGATCGCCGTCAGCGTGGACGAGATGGCCCCCCGCGCCGGCCGCGAGGACCTCACCGACATCTACGCCCATCTGTACGTCGAGCGGTCCAGCCAGAAGGGCATCATCATCGGGCACAAGGGCTCCCGGCTGAAGGACGTCGGGCAGCGCGCCCGGCGGCAGATCGAGGCCCTGCTCGGCACGAAGGTCTACCTCGACCTGCGGATCAAGGTCCTCAAGGACTGGCAGCGCGACCCCAAGCAGCTGCGCCGCCTCGGCTTCTACGACTGATCCCGTCCGCCCGCCCGGTCGGGCCCGGCGATCTGGTCCGGTCCGCCCGCGGGGCCCTGCCCGGCCGACCCGCCCGGTCCGGCCCCAGGGCCCGGCCCGGCGGCGGGGTCGGGCTTCAGGCCGGCCGCGTGGTCCGGGCCGCCCGTGCGGGCGCGGGCCCGCCGCACCAGCGGCCCCGCGAACGGGCGGGCGAGGCTGAGCCCCACCACCAGCAGGGACGCGGCGGCGCACAGGTACCAGCCGTAGTCGAGCGAGACGCTGGTGTGCGAGGAGCCCAGCGCCCCCTCGCTGCCGAACCGGTCGCCGGCCCGGCGCAGCCGCAGCGCGAACACCAGGCAGTCGACCAGCACCAGCCCGCCGGGCAGCGCGGCGAGGGAGGCGATCCGGGCGTCCCGGCCGACCGCGCCCCACAGCGCGACCACGATCGCCGCGAGCGCCAGCACCGGCACCACCACGACGGTCCCGTCCGCCTCGATGCCCGCGACCGCCCCGAGATCGTTGGTGACCGAGGCGCCGAGCAGGTCGATGAAGATCTCCAGCCGCGCCCACGGCAGGAACGCCGCGACCAGCATCGCGACCGCTGCGAGGACGGTCAGCACGCTCCAGAACGCCCCGGCGCGGCGCCGGGCGGGGATC
>NZ_JBFAOF010001280.1:0-1654 GCF_040675125.1 Spirillospora sp. NPDC049652
ATGACGTGACCGCACCCACGACTGGGCGAACGCCTCGTCGTCGATCAGGCCCACATCGGTGAACCGGCCGAGCACATGCTCCGCGACCTCGTCCGGAATGTCCTTGCGGCGCAGCGCGTCCGCCAACTGCGCCCGAGTACGCGGCGATCCCGTCAGCAGCCGCAGGCAGATCTCCCGTGCCCGCGCCTCCGGATCACCGGCTTCCCGCTCACGCGCACTGCCGTCTTCGTCCGGAGTCCTCGTCCCGGACTTCCTGCTGCGGCGCCCGCCGCCTTCCTCATCGGGCCCGAACTCGCGTGCATCCTCGTCTGAGGATCGCCGTGCGCTCTTCCGCCCCCGACGACGCCCCTCCGGCGTTTCGTCAGCGCCCCAGGAAGCCCCAGAGCCACCGAACGGCTTCTTGCCCGCCGCTTTCGACGCGGACTTTCGGCCGGTGCCCCGCCTGGGCCGGGTCTCGCTGGGCTCGGCCTCCCTCGGCGCATCGGCCGAAGTGTCGCCAGCCGACCGCGTCCCCCAGCCGCCGCTTTCGGTGCTTTCGTGCTCGTCACCAGCCGGGCGGGCGTTGCCATCGCCGTCCTCTGAACGACGCGCCGCCGCCCGTGATCGCGTCCTGGAAGTCGCAGGGACGGCCTGAGGCAAGCCCCGCCTTGCTCCGCTCTCATCCGCGTCGCTCCCACTCATCCCGCCCTGGTCCGTCCGATCCTCAGTCGGTCGGCTAGCGCCCGCCCAACTCTCGCGCGCCTCGTCCTCGTTTCGCCTACTCTCGCCCGCGACGCTGCCGTCCGCCTCGCTCTGCCCGCTCGCGCCCGTCCGGCTCCCGATCGGACGGCTCTCGATCAGACGGCTTTCGGCCGGACGGCTCGCGACCGTCCCACTCTTGCCCGCCCCACTCGTGCGCGGGCCATCCTCACTTCGGCGGCTCCTGCGCGCGACGCTGCCGTCCGTCTCGCTCTTGTTCTCCGCGCTCTCATCCGTCCGATCCCCGATCGGACGGCTCGCGCCCGCCCTGCTCTTGCCCGTCACGCTCTCGCGCGGGTCATCCTCGCTCCGCCTGCTCTTGCGCGCGGCGCTGCTGGCCGTCTCGCTTGGTCGGTTCTTGCGCGTTCGGCTTCTGGTCGCTGGGGTCTCGGTTCCGGCGGCGTACGAGCCCGCTTCTGGACGGTCGGCGCCGATCGGTTCGTCGGCTCGGGCCTCTTGCTCCGTAGAGGGAGAGGCACCCCAGAAAGTGGAGGGAGTGGTGTCCGGCGTCGCCGGAACGGGCCCGGTCCCGGAGTTCTCACCCGCAGGCGTGGGGGGCTGGCGTGTTGAGGCCGACTTCGCGGGCCCGCTCCACGGGTTGCCGGACGAGCTCGCCCAGGGGGCCGGGGCGGGGGCGCTCGGCTGGTTCCAGGGGAGATCGCTGGGGGCGAGCTGCGGAGTGGGGACGTTCCAGGGAAGAACGGCCTCGCTCGCGGCTTCCGCCTCCTGGGCGCCCTCGTCACCGCTCGGTCGTCCGGTCTGAGGTTCGCGCCCCTGAGTGGGGACCTGGGCGGTGGCGGACTGGTCGGCCGGGGACGGCGTACCAGGTGCCGGAGGCAAGGGCGGGTCACCGGCGAGGGCGCTCGTGTCCTGCGCGCTGGGCGCGGCGGACTCGCTCCGTGCACCGGCCGTGCCG
>NZ_JBFAOF010001281.1:0-1653 GCF_040675125.1 Spirillospora sp. NPDC049652
CCGGATCGACCCGGCGGCCGGAGGGCTCGCCCGCGCGGCGCTGCTCGCCGCCCCCGGGCGCGCTTGGCCGATGGTCGCGCCGGTGATGCTGACGATGGCGCTGAGCTGCACGTTCCTGTTCGCCGTGGCCACCGAGGACGCCACCAAGGGCGTCACCCGGACCGGTGCGGCCGCGTGGGTGGCCCCGCTGATGGTCGGGTCGGCGGTCGTCTTCACGGTGATCGCCGTGGTGAACGCGGCGGCGGTCGCGATGGCCGGCCGGAGCGAGAACCTCCGGCTGCTCCGGCTGATCGGCGCGCCGCCCGCCCAGCTCGCCCGGGCGGTCTGCTGGGAGACCCTCATCGCGACCGGCGCGGGCGTCCTGCTCGGCACCGCGATCGCCCTGGTGTCGCTGTCCGCGCTGGGCGAGGCCATGACGGGCGAGCTGTGGTTCGCCGGTTCGCTCACGCAGTACGCCGGACTCCTGGCGATCTGCGTGGTCGGCGGCCTGGCCGGGGCGCTCACCGCGACGCGGAAGGCGCGCCGCGGGCCGCTGGTGGCGGCCTCGACGCCGGGCTGACGGGGCGTCCCGCCACTTGAACGACGGCCGCCGGCCGGGCCCGTGCCCGTGCGGCGGCCGTCGCGCGCTGTAGGCGCTGACGGCGCCGTTGGAGCCGTCGGGGTGTCAGGGGGCGAAGGTGAGGGCGGCGGGGAGTTCGGCGAAGGTCGCGGTGAGCCGGTCGGTCAGGGCGGCGCGGCCGCCGCGCCCCTCCTCGGCCGTCCAGGTGAGCGCGGCGGTGCGCCAGGCGGACACGACGAGCTCGACCGCCAGTCGCAGGTGCACGTCGGAGGGGGCGACGCCGCGGCGGGCGCTGACCTGGTCGACCAGGGCCTGCGTGGTCTCGTGGCAGTAGCGCAGGCTGTGCGCCTGGAGGGCGGGCACGGTGTCGCAGAGGTGGCGGGCGGCCAGGAAGCGGCGGTCCCAGTCGGCGTCCATGGCGGCGAGCGTGGTGTGCAGGGCCGCGTGCAGGGCGTCCAGGAGCGGGCCCTCGGTGTCCAGGGCGGCGACGTCGTCGAGGTAGGCCGACCACAGGTCGCTGTCGGCGGCGAGCGCGACGTCCTCCTTGGACGGGTAGTTGCGGAAGAACGTCCGCTTGGAGACCTCCACCTCGTCGCACAGGTCGTCGAGCGTGGTCGCGTCGTAGCCGCGCTCGACGAACAGGCGCAGCGCGGTCTCGGCCAGCGCCTGCCGGGTGCGCAGCTTCTTGCGCTCGCGGAGCGGCAGGTCGCGCAGGCGCCGGTCGCGCTCGGCCCGGTCGTCCTGGGGCCGGTCGTGCTGGGCCCGGTCGTGCTGGGGCCGGTCGCGCTCGGGCCGGACACGCTGGGGCCGGTCGCGGAGGTCGGCGGAGACGTCGGGAGGCACGGCAGCAGCCTACCACCAGGCCGCTTTCGCCCTTTGACAGCTTTTGCCACTCAGTGGCACTATCCCCTCGGTGGCCACGAGGGCCGCCCGTGATCTCCGCCTGGAGTGGGTCCGTGAGCAGTAGTCCGTCCGAACCGTCCCCCCGGCCGTCCCGTCCGCTGGTCACCCTCGCGGTGGTGCTCGCGGCGTTCGCCACCGTCCCGATGTCGATCTCCGGGGCGGCGGTGCCGACGCCGGGCAGCGCCACCGCC
>NZ_JBFAOF010001282.1:0-1652 GCF_040675125.1 Spirillospora sp. NPDC049652
GGCAGTCGCGGGAGTGGCGGCGGGCGACGAGCGCGGCGCGCAGCCCGTGCGCGAGCGCGGCGTGGGCCTGCCGGAGCGCGGCGTCCGCCTCGTCCGGGGACGTGCCGAAGACCTTGCCGAGGTCGGGGGCGGCCAGCCCGTGCCGGACGGCGAGGTCGAGCATCTCGCGCTGCCGTCCGTCCAGCGCGCCGAGCGCGGCGTGCGCGAGCTCCCGCCGTTCGAGCAGCCGGCCGCGTTCCTGCGCGGACATCCCGTCCGCGCCGGCCTCGGGGGCCTCCTGGCCGGTGCTGCGGGTCGGGTCCTCGCGGCGGCGCAGGCTCTCCTTGCGCGCGATCGCGTAGAGCCAGCCGCGCAGCCGCTGGGGCTCGCCCAGCGCCGTGACGTGCTCGCGCGCCGAGAACAGGCAGTTGCGCAGCGCCCCGGCCGCCTCGACACGGTCGCGCAGCAGCCCGTGGCAGTAGTCGAACAGGGACGGCGCGAAGGCGTCGTACACCTCGCTGAGCGCGATGACGTCGCCCGTGCGCAGCGCCGCCACGAGCCGGGCGTCGTCGATCCCACCGGGCACGGCCCGACCGGTCACCTGCTGCCTCCCCGATGCGTCCGCGGTCATTTCCCCGCGCCGGCCCGAGGTCGGACCGGCTTCCTGGTTGACCGATCTTGCCACCGCTCACCGGCCGATTGGCGCTATGGCGGATTCCGGACGCCCGCGACCCCCGCTTCCGCGTGCCCGTTGGCCCGCTGACCACCGTATTTATGGCGCTGTGAGGAAAATCTCCTTTTTGTCGTAGCGAGTCGCCGACCTCGACGGTCCGTCGCCGCGGGCACGCCGAGCGTGATCACCGCCCTCACCCGATCGCGCCCGTCCGGTCACTCCCCGGCAACGGTTCCGGTCCGGCCCGGCGGCGTCGGTCCGGACGGCGCTAGCCGCAGGTCCAGGAGACCGCGACGCTCCCGCCCGGAGTGACCGCGACGGTCCCGGACCCGGCCTCCTCGCAGGCGGTGAGCGTGATCGTCGCGTGTCCGGAACCGCCCGGGCGGAGGGTTCCGCCGCCCTGCGCGGCCAGCGGCGGGCTCGCGCCGACGCTCCAGGTCACCGGGCCCCCGACGGCCACGACGGTGATCCCGCAGGACGGGGTCCGCGCCGACAGCGCGCAGCTCCCCGGCGAGACGGCGAGCCGCCCGGCCGGGACGGTGTGCGTGGGCGCGGTCGGCGAGGCCGGGCGGCTCGGCGTCGGACGCGGCGAACGGCGCGCGGGGCTCGCCGAGTGCGGCGACGGCGAGAGGGACGACTCGCTCGGCGACGGCGACGTGCTCCGCGTCGGAGTCGGCGTGTCGGACGGACTGGACGGATCGGACGGCGGGTCGGAGGCGTCCGGATCGGTGCTGCCGGACGGGCGCGGCGTGCCGTTCGCGTTGCCGCCGCTCGACGACCCCGGCATCAGGAAGAACCCGAGGGCGACGATCAGCACCACCGCGGCCGCCGCGGCGAGGGCGGGCCAGAACCGGGGGGACTGCCTGGACGTCTCGTCCTCCCCGCCGCCGGAGCGGGAGCCGTCGACCGGGAGCGGCCAGCCGTCCTCGTCGAACGGCTCGGCGCGGTCGGCGGCGGCGAGCAGCCGGTCGAACCGGGCCGGATCGGACGCGGCGGACAG
>NZ_JBFAOF010001283.1:0-1647 GCF_040675125.1 Spirillospora sp. NPDC049652
GCCGCGTCCGCGGCGTCGTCGGCGAACACCAGCACCCGCCGCCCGGCCAGCCGGGACCGGTAGGCGGCGGCGCGCGCCTCCACGGTGTCGGGGATGTCGCCCGGCCGGACGCCGAGCGCCCGCAGGACCTCCCCGAGCACGGCCGAGACCTCCCGCGGCACCATCGACGCCCCGGCGAGCTGGACGTGGATCTGCCCGTCCGGGTAGGCGTCCTCGACCCGGTGCGCCACGTGCAGCGCCAGCGCGGTCTTCCCGATCCCCGGCGGACCGGTGACGTGCACGATCGGCGGGACCGCGCTGGTCGTGCGGAGCAGCGCTTCGAGTTCGTCGCGCTCGGCGTCGCGGCCGGTGAAGTCACGCACGTCCGGCGGGAGCTGGCGCAGCGGGGGCAGTTCCCGGACGGTCCCGGCCGCCGTCCTGCCCGTCGCCGCCGCGCGTCCCGCGCCGCCCGGCCGGACCGCCTCGTCGCGGCGGACGCGCTCGGCCAGCCCGCGCAGCGCCTGGCCCGGTTCGGTCCCGGTGGCCGCCGTGATCGCCGCGCGCGTCCGCTCGTAGCTGCGCAGCGCCTCCGCCTTGCGCCCGGACCGGTGCAGGGCGAGCACCAGCGCCCCCGCCAGCGACTCGTTCAGCGGATCGTCCTCCAGCCAGGCACGCAGGTCGGGGATCAGCTCGCGGTGGCGGCCGAGCGCGAGCAGCGTCTCGGCGGCCTCCTCCCGGACGCGCCGCCGCTCGCCGAGCAGCCCGGCCCGGACGCCGACCAGCGACGGGGTGCGCGGCAGGTCGGCCAGCACCGGTTCGCGCCACAGGGCCAGCGCCCGCCCGAACAGCTCCGCGGCCTCCTCCCGGCTCCGCTCCGCCTCTCCGGCCGCGTCGGCGGCGGACGCGGCGGCGCGGGCGAGGGCCTCGCGGGCGCGCGCGGAGAGGTCGCGGAAGTCCGCCAGGTCGAAGACGTCCCCGGGGCGCGGGACGATCCGGTAGCCGCCGTGGCCGAGCGGAAGCCGGTCCCGGGTCAGGGCGCGCCGCACGCCGCTCAGGCACGTCTTGACCGCGCCCGCGCCGCGTCCGGGCGCGTCGTCGCCCCACAGCAGCTCGCCGAGCGCGCGGGCGGACACCGGGCGGCCCGCCCGGACCGCCAGCACGCAGAGCGCGGCCCGCTGGAGCGGCTGGGACGGCTCGACGCGCGCGCCGTCGTCGGCCGTCACCTCCAGCGGCCCGAGCATCCGGATCTCCACCGCGTCCTCCCTCCGTCGTGATCATGGTGGCGTGCCGTCCGGGGTGCGGGCGACGCGGGGTGTGGCCGGATATGGCCAAAGTCAAGCCGAGTCAGGAACGGAGTGCGGACCCGGACCGCTCCTGCCTGCGCCGTCACGGTACGCCCCGGGGCCGGTCAGCGCGGTCCGCGCGGCCCGATCGGTCCCGTGCTGACCTTCGGCTGACCTCCGCGCTCTACGCTCACCCCACGGACGAAGATCCCCGCGGCGGATCCGGACGGAGGTGACGGGTTGAGCCAGTCCGACTCCCCGCCGTGCGCCGATCTCCACCCCGCCCCTTCCGCCCTCCGCGGGCGGAGACCCCATCACCGCACGGACGCGCCTCCGGCCCGCCTGGAACTCGCGCGATCAACGTCCCGCGGGACGCGCGAAGTTC
>NZ_JBFAOF010001284.1:0-1640 GCF_040675125.1 Spirillospora sp. NPDC049652
CCGGCCGATCCGGCCCTCGGCGCCGCACGCGACGACGTCGCGGAGCCCGCCGACCATGTCGGCGGTCGCGGCGACCGTCCGCTCGTCGGCGAGCAGGTACGCGCGCTGGCGGCGGGCGAGCGCGGGCAGCGACGCGGCGAACAGCAGGAGGCCGGCGACGAAGGGCGGCAGCACCCACGGCAGGACGAGCGGTTCCAGGGTTGCCAGGCCGACGATGACGCTCACGGCCGTGAACGCGAACGACCGGACGACCGTGACCAGCGCGGCGAGGGCGTCGCGGGCGAGCTCGACCTGGAGGTTCACGCGCGCGACGGACGCCGATCCGGGCGGGCGTCCGGCGAGGGCGGCGTTCCGGAGCGTCCCGCCGACGGCCTCGGTCAGCAGCCGGTCGCGGAACGGCTCGACGATCGCCGCCACGGCCAGCACGACCTGGCGTGCCCCAACCGCCGCGACCGTCCAGACCAGGGCGAGTCCGGCGAGCCAGGCGGTGCCCGTCCAGGGGCGGTTCGCCGCGAAGCCGTCCCCGATGGACCGCGCGACCGCCTGCCCGACGAACAGCGCGGGCGCGGACTCGACGACGGACCACGCGAGGACCCGCAGCAGCGCTCGCGGCTCGGCGAGCAGCGCCCGGACGACGAACCGCCGCGCCCCGACCGGTCCCTCCGTTTCCGTGTCCGCAGGCGGCGGCGCGCTCGCGGGAGGCGGCGTCCTCTCGCCGAGGGCCGTGTTGCCGTCGGCGGTGATCGTGCGGGGGCGGGAGGCGGGAGTCGGGGTCATGCCTTTCCCTCGGAAGGGGCGGCGGACTCCGCGAAGAGAGCCCGGTAGTCCGGGTGGTCGCGCCACAGGTCGCGGTGGGGCGCCTGGGCGCGGACGCGGCCGTCGTCGAGCCAGATGACCTGGTCGGCCTCGGCGGCGGTGGCGACGCGGTGGGCGACGAGGAGTCGGGTGCGGCCGTCCGCCGCGCCGGCCAGGGCCGCGCCGATCTCGCGTTCGGTCACGGTGTCGAGGCTGGAGGTCGCGTCGTCCAGGACGAGGAGCCGCTTGCCTTGCGCGAGCGCGCGGGCGATTCCCAGGCGTTGGCGCTCGCCGCCTGACATGGGGGCGTCCGCGAGGGCTGTGGCGTAGCCGGCGGGCAGTCGTTTGAGGAAGGAGTCCGCTCGCGCGGCGCGGGCGGCGTCCTGGACGCATTCCTCGTGCGCGCGCGTATGGGAAGGGAGCCCGAGCCCTACCGCGTCGGTGACGGTCTCGCCCAGCAGGACAGGCCGTTCAAAGGCGTATCCGACGGATTGCCGTAGTTCGCTGTGGGTCAGTTCGCGCAGGGGGACGCCGTCGAGGAGGACGGTCCCCTCGTCAGGGTCGAGGAGGCGTCCGGCCAGGGAGGCGAGCAGGGATTTGCCCGCGCCCGAGCGTCCGACGACGGCGGTCGCCCCGCCGCCGGGGATCACGAAGTGGACGTCGCGGAGTCCTTCGCCGTCCGGGGTGCGGATCGTGACGTCGCGGAACTCCAGGGTTCCGGCGCCGTGCGGCGGGAGGACGCGCGTGCCGTGCTGGACGACGGGTTGCGCGAGGACGTCGGTGACCCGGTCGGCGGCCGAACGCGATCGGGCGAGCTGCCCGACCTGGCCGAGCGCGCCCGAAAG
>NZ_JBFAOF010001285.1:0-1639 GCF_040675125.1 Spirillospora sp. NPDC049652
GTCCGTCCCCCAGCGTCCGATCAGGTCGCGGGCCAGGTCCGGGCGGCCCGACTCCACGGCGGCCAGCACGGCGAGCGGGCGCAGCGGCGCGAGGTCCGGCCCGGCGGCGGCCTCGACGAGCTCGTCCAGCAGCTCGGCGGCGCGGCCCTGGGCGCGGCGGCAGGTGTAGGTGGTCACCAGGCGGCGGAAGTGGCGGCCCCACAGCGTCGAGCCGAAGCGCATGTCGCCGTGGCCGTCGAGGAGCGCCTCGGTCTCGTCCCAGCGTCCGTCCAGGGTGCTGCGCGCGGTCTGCGCGATGCGGACCATCGACTCCAGCTCGGGGCCGGGCGCGGCGGCCAGCAGTGCCTCGCAGCGGGCGAGCTCGCGGTCCCAGGCGGGCAGGTCGCCGTCGCGGAGCAGGCAGGACATGAGGAAGACGCGGGCCATCACCTCGCCGCCGGCGGGACGGCCAGGCAGGTTCGCCAGCTCCTCGGCCATCAGCCGCCGCTCGGCGTTGCGGCCGGGGCGGAACGCCGCGAGCAGGTGGTTGTTCATCGTCCGGGCGAGCAGCGGGCCGTCGCCGAGGCCGCGCGCGAGCCGGACGGCCTCGGCGGCGTGCCGCTCGCCCTCGGCGCTGCGCGGGCCGTAGTGCAGTTCGAGGGCGAGCGCGCCGAGCAGCGCGGCCCGGTCGGCGGGGGCGAGCGGGCCGTCGAGGAGGCCCTCCATGACGGCGACCATCTCCTCGTCCACGACGCCGTACGGACGCCAGTTCCACAGCGCGGGGCCGCCGACGGCCGTGACCGCCGGGACCAGCACGTCCCGGTCGTCCAGTTCGCGGGCGAGGCGGATCGCCTCCTCCCAGTCGCGGCGCGCGTCCTCGGCGCGTCCGGCGGTGCGGTGGGCCTGGCCGCTCTCGACGAGCAGGCGGGCGCGCTCGGCGTCCCTGCCGGGCGGCAGCGCGGACAGCGCGAGCCGCCACATCTCGACGGCCTCGGTGTAGGCGAGCTGACCGGCCGCGAGCCGTCCGGCGCGGACGGCGTACTCGACGGCCTTGTCCGCGCCGCCGAGCCGTCCCGCCTTCGCGAAGTGGTGCGCGAGCGTCGCGGCCTCGGACCCGGGCAGGACGGGTTCCAGCGCCTCGGCCACGCGCAGGTGCAACCGGCTCCGCTCGACCTTGCCGAGGCCGGCGTACAGGGCCTGCTGGACGAGCGCGTGCGCGAACCGGTAGTCGGCTCCGGACGGCGGCTCGACGAGCAGGCCGGTCGCGACGGCCGGTTCCAGCGCGGCCATGACCTGCTCGGCCGTGGCTCCCGTGACGGACTCCAGCACCTCGACCCCGACGTCGCGGCCGGCGACCGCCGCCGCCCGCAGCAGCGTTCCGGTCTCCTCGGGCAGCCGGGCGATGCGGTGCTCCAGCACGTCACGGACGCCGCTCGGCACCTCATGGACACCGCCCGGCCCGTCGGGAACACCGCCCGGCGCACCGCCGGTGTCCCGCAGCCGCAGCACCTCGCCCAGGTAGAAGGGGTTGCCGCCGGTCCGCTCGGCGAGGGCCGCCGCCGTCGCGGGCGCGTCGGGGAGCCGCCGGGCGCGCAGGTAGGACGCGACGTCGGCGGCGGTGAAGGGCGCGAGTTCGACGCGTTCGCCGGTCCGGGCGAGC
>NZ_JBFAOF010001286.1:0-1637 GCF_040675125.1 Spirillospora sp. NPDC049652
GTCGATCTCGGCGGGGTCGGCGGCGGGCAGCGCGCGGCGCAGCCGGGCCGCGAGGATGTCGCGGGCGGCGAGCAGCACCGCGCCGCCGTTCATGCCGAGCTGCCGGACGAACACCTCCGGCTCGCTCTGCAGGACGCGGGTGATCAGCCGGTGCGACCGGGCGGCGGCGAGGCCGGCCACGAAGCCCTCGACGACGGCGTCCACCGCGCCCGCGCGGTCCTCGGTCGCGGCCGCGATCGCGGTCAGGAACCGGCGGACCTCGCGCAGGTTGACGGCCTGGAGCAGCAGCTCCTTGTTGGTGAACCGGCGGTAGATGGTGGTGCGGGCGACCCCGGCGCGGCGCGCGACGTCCTCGACGCTGACCCGGCGCAGCCCGTAGGTCTCGAACTCGGCGAGCGCCGCGTCCAGGATGCGGGTGTCGAGGTCGTCGGGGTCCGGGGCCGCCTCCAGCAGCCCGGCCAGCGGGGACGCGTCCATGGTCATGCCCGCACCCTATGCTGGCCGCCGCAGGGGAACATAGTTACAATCATCATGTTTTTGTTCCCCCACGGCCATCCCCGGCGGTGACCCATGACGGCCACGACCGCTCCCGCCCCGCTCGGGCCGACCTCGCTGACCTGGGCCTACTTCGCCGACACCCGGCTGCTGCTCGTCGGGCCGCGCGCCGCCGTGCTGCAGAACATGCTCCCCGCGCTCGGCCAGGGCGTCCTGGACCACTCGGTGTTCTTCGCCGAGACGTTCGCGCGGCTGAAGCGCTCGGCCGGGCCGATCCTGGACACCGTCTACGGCGGGACGGACGCGGCGGCGTCCGGACGGCGGGTGCGCGACTTCCACCACGGCATCAAGGGCGCCCTGCCGGACGGCGCCCGCTACCACGCGCTCGACCCGGAGACCTACTTCTGGGCGCACGCCACGTTCCTCGACCACCTCGTCCACGGCATCGAGACGTTCGTCCGGCCGCTGAGCACCGCCGACAAACGGCGCCTCTACACCGAGTCGAAAACCTGGTACCGGATGTACGGGGTCAGCGACCGGGCCATGCCCGAGACCTGGGAGGAGTTCGAGGAGTACTGGGAGGGGATGCTCGCCCGCACCCTCGTCGCGCACAAGACCGCCCGCTACGGCGTCGGCTACGTCACCAAGGGCCTGCCCGCGCCGCCGCGGATGCCGAAGGCGCTGTGGCGCGCGGTGTCGCCGCCGCTGAACGCCGTCGCGCGGTTCCTCACGGTCGGCGGCTGCCATCCGCGCATGCGCGAACTGCTCGACCTGCCGTGGAGCGAGGCGGACGAGCGCCGCTACCGGCGGTTCGCCGCGACCGTCCGGCGGCTCGACCTCCTCTGGCCGCTACTGCCCGAGGCCGTCCGGTACCTCCCGCAGGCCCGCCGCGCGTTCGCCCGCGACGGGCGGCCCCGCGTCCGCTGAGCCGGGCGCCGCGCCGCCGCGACTAGTCGCGGATGCGGGAGTCGTAGGACTTGCGGGCCTCGTGATCCCAGTCCAGGAACACCTCGTCGAGCCGGTAGCGGCGCATGACCGCCTCCCGGACCCGGTCCGGGAACAGCTGCCCGAGCCGCGTCGGGAGGCCGAGGCGCGCGGGGACGACGACCTGCGCGCGCGGACGGCCGATGAGGGCGACCACG
>NZ_JBFAOF010001287.1:0-1635 GCF_040675125.1 Spirillospora sp. NPDC049652
CCGGTGCCGGCCGCGCCGCTGCCGCGGGCCGCCGACCATCCCGGCTCCGGGCACCTGGTCAACTGAGGGGCGGACGTCCCCGCGACGTCCGCCGGACGCCCCGATCGCCCATGATCGGGGCGTTCGCATTGGTAACGGTTGGATTGCGGGCATTGACAGTGAGCGGGGTCACGTTCTTTGCTTCGTGGGAGCGCTCCCACACTCCCACCCACACACAGACGAGAGGGACCCGCGATGAGGGGTTACCGGCTGAGGACCGCGGCCGTGCTGGCCGCGGCCGGCACACTCGCGGCGGCATGCGGCGGCGGAGGCGGCGACGACTCCAAGTCCGACAAGAACTTCACGCTGACCGTCGACGTCTTCGGCGAGTTCGGCTACGAGACGCTCTACAAGGGGTTCGAGCAGTCGCACCCCGGCGTCACGGTCAAGCAGCGCAAGGTGTCCTCGCTGGACGACTACAAGCCGCGGCTCCAGCAGTGGATCGCGACCGGCAGCGGGGCGGGCGACGTGGTGGCGCTGGAGGAGGGCATCCTGCCCACCTACATGCAGCAGCGCACCAAGTTCGTCAACCTCTTCGACTACGGCGCGCGCTCGATGCAGGCCGACTTCCTGCCGTGGAAGTGGCAGCTCGGCCTCAGCCCGGACGGCAGCCAGCTCGTCGGCCTCGGCACCGACGTCGGCCCGCTCGCCATGTGCTACCGCAAGGACCTGTTCAAGAAGGCCGGCCTGCCCACCGAGCGCGACGAGGTCGGCAAGCTCTGGCCGACCTGGGACCAGTTCCTGGCGACCGGGCAGAAGTTCCAGGGCAAGGTGTCCGGCGCCAAGTGGCTGGACGGCCCGACCGCCGTGCTGCGCGCGACCGTGCTGCAGAACGCGGGCAGCGGCCCCGGCTACAGCTTCTTCGACAAGGACGACAAGCTCGTCTTCGACACGAACCCGGCCGTGAAGCAGGCGTTCGACACCACGCTGAAGTTCGAGCAGAACAAGATGACGGCGGACATGTCGATCTTCACGCCGCCGTGGCAGACGGCGCTGAAGCGCGACACGTTCGCCACCGTGCCCTGCCCGTCCTGGATGCTCGGCGGCATCAAGCAGTTCTCCGGCGACTTCGGCAAGGGCAAGTGGGACGTCGCGACCACGCCGGGCGGCTCGGGCTACTGGGGCGGGTCGTGGCTGGCCGTGCCGAAGCAGAGCAAGCACCAGAAGGCGGCGGCCGAGCTGGCCCAGTACCTGACGAGCGCGCAGAGCCAGGTCGGCGCGTTCAAGGACAAGGACACCTTCCCGTCCAACGTCAAGGCCGAGCAGGACCCGGCGGTGTCCGGGGCGTCCAACGAGTACTTCAGCGGCGCGCCCACCGGGAAGATCTTCGGACAGCTGGTGGCCTCGGTGAAGCCCGTCCACCTCGGCCCGAAGAACGAGGACGTCCGCCAGGCCGTGGAGAACGTCCTCATCGCGGTCGGCCAGGGCAGGGTCAAGCCCGAGGAAGCCTGGGGGAAGGCCGTCGAGGCGGCCAAGAAGGCCGCCAGATGACCAGTGTGGACACGCGTCCCGCCCGCCCGGTCGACCGGGCGGGCGGGACGCCCCCCAACGAGCGCCCGCGGGCGTGGCGAGCCCGGCTCGACCATAAGGCCAGCC
>NZ_JBFAOF010001288.1:0-1634 GCF_040675125.1 Spirillospora sp. NPDC049652
GTCGCGCGCGCGGCGCGGCGGCATGGCGCGAGCATGCGCCCCGACCTGGCGGGCGTGCGGACGGCCGCGTCCGCAGGCGCGTCCCTGCTGGTGCGGACGGCCGCGCTGCGCATCGTCCTCATCGTCGGGACGTCGGTGGCCGCGCGCATGGGCGACGCCGAGATCGCCGCCTACCAGGTCGGCTTCCAGGTCTGGTCGCTGCTGGCCTACGCCCTGGACGCGCTCGCCATCGCGGGCCAGGCCATCACCGGGCGGTACCTGGGCGCGGGGGACGTGCCCCGCGTCCGCGCGGCGACGCGCCGGATGACCGTGTGGGGTGTGGGCGGTGGAGTCGTGTTCGGGCTGGTGATCGTGGCGATCCGGCCGTGGCTGCCGTCGCTGTTCACCTCGGATCCGGACGTCCGGAGGCTGCTGCTGGCCTCCCTGCTGATCGTGGCGCTGCTGCAGCCGATCGCGGGCGTGGTGTTCGTCCTGGACGGCATTCTGATCGGCGCGGGCGACGGAACGTACCTGGCGTGGACGACCCTCATCGCCACCGTCGTCTTCCTGCCCGCCGCCCTGCTCTCCTACTGGGCGCACTGGAGCCTGGTCGGCCTGTGGTGCGCGATCGGGCTGTGGATGCTGACGCGGATGCTCACCCTCGGCGCGCGCGCACGAGGCGATGCCTGGCTGGTGACCGGCGCCGTCCGGCGCGCGCACGAGGACGCGCCCGCTGCATGACGAGCCAGACCTTTACGGAGATAGCGTCAGGCTCACCCGTCCCAGGGACCCCAACCGCTACCATTCGAACATGTGTTCACCCGAGGGCGAGGGAATCGACCGGCTCGCCGACGCGATAGACGATCTCGCGGACGCCGGTCCCGACGCGCTCGCCCCGGAGGAGCTCGCGGCCCGCATCGCGAGCCTGTGGTCCCTCGTCGGGGACCTCGATCCCGAGATCGCCCGCCGCCGCTCCCGCTACGACCGCCCGCGCTCCGCCGACTGACCGTCCCCGCTCGGCCGACTACGCGGCTCCGACTGCGCGGCCGATTGCACGGCCCCGCCGGGCGGCCTCTCAGCCACCCGGCGCTACAGCGATCGAACCCTGGGCCACCGCGCACAGGGTCTCCGCGCCCTCCGCGTCCAGGGTGACGATGTCGCAGCGGCAGATGACCCGGGTGCGCCCGGCGCGGACGACCTCGGCGCGGGCTCGCAGCACCTCGCCGAGGGCCGGCTTCAGGTAGTCGATGGTGAAACCCGCCGTGATCAGGTTCGCGCCCGCCACGGTCCCCGCGGCGAAGGTCAGCGTGTTGTCCGCCGCGTACGCCAGGACGCCGCCGTGCACGAGCCCGTTCTGCTGCCGCAGTTCGTCGCGGATGTCCAGCTCCAGCGTGGCCGCGCCGTCACCGAAGGCCGTGATGCGCGCCTCCAGCAGGCGGCTGAACGGCTGCGCCGCCAGCACCTTGCGCGCGAGTTCGAGGTCGAGTTCCATGGTCCATCCTCACTTCGCTAGTGAAGTGAGGATCGCGGGACCGCCGCGTCTCTGTCAAGATCGCCCTATGGCCGAACCCGACGAGCGCCTCTTCTTCCTGCTGCAGCGCGCGGCGCACCGGCTGCGGCTCGCGGCCGACCGGCGGCGGCCAGGCAGCGCCGGT
>NZ_JBFAOF010001289.1:0-1631 GCF_040675125.1 Spirillospora sp. NPDC049652
CTCGTCGCGGCCCAGCTCGCCGAGCACACGGCCCGCGCCCGCCGGACCGAACCGGCCGCCGGGCAGCCGGTCGAAAGCTAGCGCGGGTCATGCCCTGCGCCCCCCGAACGATGGGGCGCGGCCCTGGGCACAGGGCGCGAGCTGCCAGAATGGCGGGGTGATCGAACGCTACACCCTCCCCGAGATGGGGCGCGTCTGGAGCGACGCGCACAAGTACGAGCTCTGGTGCAGGGTCGAGACCCTCGTGGTCGAGGCGCACGCCGAGGCCGGGACGATCCCGGCGGAGGTGGTGGAGCCGATCCGCAAGGCCGCACCGCCGACGCCCGACGCCGTGCACGCGATCGAGGCGGTCACGCAGCACGACGTGATCGCCTTCCTGTCCGCGTGGGCCGACAACACCGAACCGCGCGAGGCCGCCCGGTACGTCCACTTCGGCATGACCTCGTCCGACCTGCTGGACACCGCGCTCGCGCTCCAGCTCGTCGAGGCCACCGACATCCTGCTCGCCAAGGCCGACACGCTCGTGGCGACCCTGCGCGACCACGCCCTGGCGCACCGGGCCACCCTGCGCGTCGGCCGGACGCACGGCATCCACGGCGAGCCGGACGTCTGGGGGCACCGCGTCGCCGACTTCGCGTTCGCCGCGGCCCGGTCCCGCGACCGGCTGCGCCGCGCCCGCGAGGCGGTCGGCGTGATGGCGATCTCCGGCGCGGTCGGCACCTACTCCAACATCGACCCGGCGATCGAGCGCGCCGTCGCGGCCAAGCTCGGCCTGGCGCCCGCCGACGTGTCCACGCAGGTGGTCATCCGCGACGGGATCTCCGAGTGGACGTCCGCCCTGGCGATCATGGCGACGGTGCTGGAGGCCATCGCGCTGGAGGTCCGGCACGGGCAGCGCACCGAGGTCCGGGAGCTGTGGGAGCCGTTCGGCAAGGGGCAGAAGGGCTCCTCGGCCATGCCCCACAAGAAGAACCCGATCATGTCGGAGCGGCTGGCGGGCATGGCGCGGATCGTCCGCGCCCAGGTCGTGCCGGTGATGGAGGGCATCCCGCTCTGGCACGAGCGCGACATCTCGCACTCGTCCACCGAGCGGATCGCGCTGCCGGACGCCGCCACCGCGCTCGACTACATGCTGAACCTGACCAACCGGCTGATGTCGGGGCTGGTCGTGGACGCCGAGAGGATGCGCGCCAACCTCGACTCGACCGGCGGCCTCATCTACACCTCGACCGTCCTGCTCGAACTGGTCGAGGCGGGGATGTCGCGGGACGACGAGGCGTACCCGCTCGTGCAGAAGGCCGCGATGGAGACGTGGCAGACCGGCGTCCCGTTCCGCGAGACGCTGCGGACGCACGCCGCCGAGGCCGGGCTCACGCTGGACGAGGCGCGCCTGGACGAGGTGTGCCGTCCCGAGCGGTTCGTGGAGCGGCTGGCCCCGATGTTCGACCGCCTGGAAGCCCTGAAGTAACGAGGAGCCGCGTATGGACGCCGTGCTGGCCGGACTCAACGTGCATCCGCTCAAGAGCGCCGGCGGCACGGCACTGTCCACCGCGGAGCTGACCCCTGCCGGGCTGCCGCACGACCGCGAGTTCATGCTGGTCACCCCGGAGGGGCGGAGATCGGAAGAGCGT
>NZ_JBFAOF010001290.1:0-1631 GCF_040675125.1 Spirillospora sp. NPDC049652
CGCGCCCAGGACCTGCGCTGGTTCTGCGCGCTGCACGACGAGCTGGCCCCCACCGCCGAGGAGTCGGCGTCCCGGCTCCGCGACCTGGTCCGGATGCTGCCCGCCGCGCCCGGCCCGGCCGCCGACCTGGCGCTGCGCGAGATCCGGCGGGTGGACGAGGAGGTCCCGGTCCCGGCCGCGGTGTTCGCCGAGGCCGTGGAGGCGGCGCTGTTCCGGCCGGAGAAGCGGCTGGTCAGATCCGCCCTGGTGTGGGCGAACCGGACGGCGCGGCGGCACCGGCGGCAGGACGCCGCCGTCCGGGCCGTCCTGCCGCTGCTGGAGTCGGAGGACCTGGCCCTGCGCGACCGCGCGGTGAAACTCATCGTGAAGCACGCGGCCGAGGCGTCCGCCGAGACCCGCGAGGCCGTGGCCGCCGCGAGCACCGGCCTTCCCGCCGACCTGCGCTCCGAACTGCGTGGCCTGATCTCCGACACCGGCCGGTCCGCACCGGCGGGCGCCCCGCGGAGCGCCGGTGCCCCCACCGCCTTCCTGCCGCCCTACGTCCCGCCGCCCGCGACGCCGCCCATCGGCTCGCTCGGCGAGCTCGTCGAGGCGACGATGCTGCTGACCGACAGCGGCTGGGGCGGTCTCGAACACGTCATGGCGGGGATCGTCGAGCACACCTACCGGGACCCGGACGGCACCCGCGAGGCCCTCTCCCAGATGGCGCGGGCCCGGCCGTGGTTCCTCGACCGGGACTACGACTCCAGCCGCGACGACCACCCCATGGTGTTCGTCGGACTGGCCATCCGAGCGATCACGCAGGTCGGGCCGGCGCCCACCGGCAGGCGGGCCCGTCTCAAGGCGATGCGCTCCCGGCTCAGGCAACTCTCCCGAGTCGCGACGGATCCCTGGGAGGACGTCAACGACGACCTGCCGACGCCGTTCCGGCTCCTGGCCTGGCGGATGCTGGAGGCCGTGGACGGCCTCGGCTCGAAACCGTTCCTGCTGGCGGCCCCGACCGAGGCGAACGGCCTGCTCGACCCCGCCGTCCTGGTCGAGCGCGCGCTGCGCTACGAGGCGGACGGCCTGACGATCGGCCGGGCCGACCTCGCGCAGGCGCTGCTCCGCACGCCGGGCGACGTGGACCCCGGCGTGCTGGAGCGGGCCGCCGGGCTGGCGTCCGAACACGGCCGGACGCTGGCGGAGCATCTCGCCGCGGACGCGCTCCCTTGCCCCGAGATCACCCTCTCGCCGGCCCCCGTACGGCGCCGCGCCCACGGCCTCGTCCTGTCGAAGGACAAGGCCGTCCGGCTCCTGCCCACCTGCACACCGGCGGCGACCAGCCCCTGGCTCGGGCAGATCGCCCCGCTGTTCACGCTCCCGCGCGGCGGGCGCTGGGACGTCCTGCCCTCGCTCGGCTACTGGCCGGGTTACGAGGAGATCCCCCGCATGATGCCGTCGCACCGCGAACTCGCCGCGGCGCATCTGCTGCCCGGCGCGTCCAACATGCCGGGGATCGACGACTCCTCCTGGCACTTTCCGGAGCTCGGCGGCGCGGTGCTCGCGCTCGCCGAGGCGGACGGCCCGGCCGGACCGGCGACCGCCGCCGTGCTCGCCTACGCGGCCTCCTGCGCGGACGCCGCGTAGGC
>NZ_JBFAOF010001291.1:0-1631 GCF_040675125.1 Spirillospora sp. NPDC049652
TCGGGAAAGTCGACGCTGCTGCAGTGCGCGGCGGGGCTCGACCGGATCGACGGGGGCCGCGTCCTGCTGGACGGCACACCCCTGCACCGGCTCTCCGAGAGCGCGCTGACCACGCTGCGGCGCGACCGGATGGGGTTCGTGTTCCAGTCCTTCAACCTGATCCCGGCGCTGACGGCCCGGCAGAACGTGGAGCTGCCGCTGCGGCTCGCCGGGCGGGGGCTCGATCCGGCGGCCGTCGACCGGGCGCTGGACCAGGTGGGACTCGCCGGCCGGGCGGCGCACCGTCCGGCCGAGCTCTCCGGCGGCCAGCAGCAGCGGGTCGCCATCGCCCGGGCGCTGGTGACCGGGCCGCAGGTGCTCTTCGCCGACGAGCCGACCGGCGCGCTGGACTCCCGGACCGCCCGCGACGTCCTCGCGCTGCTGCGCGCCGTGGTGGACGACCACGGGCAGACGATCGTCATGGTGACGCACGATCCGGTGGCCGCCTCGTACGCGCGACGTGTGGTCTTCCTCGCCGACGGGCGGGTGACCGGCGAGCTGGCCGACCCGACGGCCGAGTCCGTCGCGCTGCGGCTGGCGGCGCTGGAGCCCGACCGGACGGGGCCGTCCGCGTGCTGAGGATCGCCGCCGCCACCCTGCGGCACCGCCTGACCGGCTTCGTGGGAGCCTTCGCCGCCCTCGCGCTCGGGACGGCGATGGTCGGCGTCCTGGCGCTGACCCTCGCGGCCACGTTCGGCACCCCCCACCCCGGCCCGCAGCGTTTCCGGCACGCCCCGGCCGTGGTCGCGCCGCTCGGCATGGTCGGCACTGCGCGCGGTCAGATCACCGGCGTCTGCGCCGCCGAGTCGGCCGTGGCCGTCACCATCGGAGCCGTCCTCGCCGCAGTGGCGACCGCCCTGGCCGCGCTGACCCAGCACGTCTCGCTGGCCCAACTCGCGAACGGCGCACCAACGGTCATCCCCTGGCCCGAACTGACCGGAACCGCCGCCCTCTGCGCCCTCCTCGCCGCAACCACCGCCTGGCAAGCCATCCGCCCCGCCGCCCCCACCCGCTAACCCGTCCTGCCGCCGGAAGCGGGCTGGCCCCGGCCCGGTTCCGCCCCCGGCCTCAAGGTCTGAGTGCTGCTAGCGGGGGTGGATGCCGACGAGTTTGCGGAGGTAGCGGTCGATCTGGTCCTCGAAGGGGGGCCAGGGCGCGTCCGGCTGGTTGACGCGCAGGGAGACCGCGCCGTGGACGGCGGCCCTCAGGTCGAGGGAGACGAGCGCCGGGTCGTCGTCGGACGGGGCCAGGCCGGCGTCCATGCACCGCTGGACGGCCGCGGTGGTGCGGTCGGCCAGGGCCTGCTTGAACTCCATGGAGGCGCGCTGGTTGAGCGTGCTCTCGTGCATCACCTTGTACAGGCCCGGGTGCTCCCGCACCCACAGGCCGAGGAGGAGGACCCGGGCGCGCAGCCTCGCGACCGGGTCGGCCTGGTTCTCCTCCGCCTCGTCCACGGCCCGCGTGAGGTCGTGGTGGGCGCGCTCCAGCGCCGCGAGGACGAGGGCGTCGCGGTCGGCGAAGTGGATGTAGACCGAGGTCGCCGCGATGCCGAGCGCCCGGGACACCGCGCGCAACGACAGCGCCTGGTCGTC
>NZ_JBFAOF010001292.1:0-1629 GCF_040675125.1 Spirillospora sp. NPDC049652
TCCTGCGGCTGGACCGGGTCACGTCGGTGGACGACGTGCTGCTCAACGCCGCCGGCGCCGGGCTGGCCGCGCTGGCGGCGCGTCGCTGGTGGCGTTCTCCGGCCCGGCCGCGTTCGCTGGCGACCGCTAAGTGAGATCGGTGAGGAGGCCGTCGAGGGACCTTGCGAGGGCCTCGGAGTTGGCGGCGGTGAACCAGGTGGTGCGGATGCGTTCGTTGTTCCCCTTCGGGGTCTCGTGGTCGGCCGCGAGCCGGTGCAGGGAGCGGGTCTCGTCGCCCAGCGACCGGCCGACGCCCTGGAAGAGGCTGCGGACGTAGTTCTCCGCGTCGCCGGGGGCGATGCCGTGCCCGGCGGCCCACGCCATGAGCGTGGCCAGGTAGGAGTAGTGGGTGGTCAGCGTCCCGGTCAGCGCCGAGAAGACGTTGAAGGCCGCCTCGTCCGCGACCGGGAGCGCCCCGCCCAGGTGCTCGAAGAGGGCGTCGCCCACCGGATGCGAGGGACAGGTGACCGTGAGGGAACGTCGTTCGCGGACGGTCGGCAGCGGGATGGCCCGCACGAGCGGGGCCTCGGTGGCGAGCGTGCGGCGCAACTCGTCGATGCCCACGCCGGCCATCACGTTGACCACCAGCTTGCCGCCGGGCACCCGCAGTCCCTCCAACGCCTGCCGGTTCTGGCGGCCCACGGCGATGACCACCACGTCGGAGTGGTCCACCACCTCCTGGTTGTCCGCGCACACCCGCACGTCGTCGTAGCGCGCGGCGAGTTCGGCGGCCGTCCGGGCGCCCCGGGGAGACAGAAAGATCTTGGGGGACGCTCCGGCTCCGTCGCACAACCCCGTCACGATGGCCCGGGCGATCTCACCCACCCCGATGATTCCGATGCGCTTCGGCAAAGCGGCACGATCGAGGTTCTCTGCCACAGCACTCGGTTCCGCTGGGCTCTTCACAGCATGGCTCCGCAGCACAGGGCCGTGAGAGCGGCTCGTCCGTTGGTTCTGGTCTTCCTCGCCGACGCGGGCATGGGCGGCTCCTCACCTCTTGATTCTTACGCCATATATTTACCGGGAGAGCCCCATACTTACAAGATAAGAATCGGCCGTGTGAGGTGAGGGCGGGCCGGGATCCGCGCTGCGCGGGATCCGGGCCCGCGCTCGTCATGCCAGCGTTTGGCAGAGGTCTTCGATCTTGGCGTGCGCGAGTTGGACGGTCTGGTTCCCGTCCGCGTGGAAGACGACGGTGAACTTGCCCTGGATGATGTACTCACCGGCCGGGTAGCCGATGTTGCCCTGCCTGACGCCGGTGCTGAGGCCGCCGTCGATGCGTGCGCGGCGCGTGCCGTCCTTGAGGTGGTGGAACCACCCGTAGCCGGAGACCTCCCGGACGACCGAGTGCCCGTTGCCGGAGAAGCGGATGACCAGCGGCCCCCGGAACTCCTCGAGCTTGACCTTGCCGTCCGGATAGGTCTGGAGCGTGCGGACCTCTTCCTCGTCCTGGACGATGTCACCGCGCACGGGGAACGCGCAGACGTCCGTGTCGGTGAACGGCTGCGTCCGGTACGGCCGCCAGCCCCCGTGATCGGCGGCCGAGGCCGACTGCCCGGCGCAGGTGAGCGCGGTACCGCAGACGGCGAC
>NZ_JBFAOF010001293.1:0-1625 GCF_040675125.1 Spirillospora sp. NPDC049652
CCTCAGGTCCCGAACGCGGCGGCCCGCCGCAGGCGGCCGGGCACGACACACCCCGCCGCGCCGCACCGGCGCGGCGGGGACCGAGGGAGTTGGAAATGTGAATCCGCTGAGGGCACTCGCCGACGCCGAGCCGGTCTCGTTCTGGCTGGCGGACGGCGGACGACCCGAACCCGGACCCGCGCTCGTCGGGGACCACGCGTGCGACCTCGCCGTCATCGGCGGCGGTTACAGCGGTCTCTGGACGGCGCTGCGCGCCAAGGAGCGCGACCCGTCCCTGGACGTGGTGGTGCTGGAGGCCGACCGCGTCGGCGGCGCCGCCTCCGGACGCAACGGCGGCTTCTGCGCCGCCAGCCTGACGCACGGCATCGGCAACGGCATGGAACGCTGGCCGGAGGAGATGCCGCTGCTCGAACGGCTCGGCATGGCCAACCTCGCCGGCATCGGCGACACGCTCACCCGCTACGGCATCGACGCCCAGTGGGAGCTGACCGGCGAGATGGCCGTCGCGACCGAGCCGTGGCAGCTGGACGGCCTGCGCGAGGAGGCCGAGACGGCCGGGCGCCTCGGCCGCGAGCTCGTGCCGCTGGACGCCGACGAGGTCCGCGCGCAGATCGGCTCCCCGACCTACCTGGGCGGCCTCTGGGACCGCGAGGGCGTCGCGATGGTCCACCCGGCCCGGCTCGCCTGGGGGCTCGCCGACGCGTGCCGCTCCCTGGGCGTCCGCATCCACGAGAACACCCGGGTCACCGGGCTGAGCTCCGACCGGCGCGGGGACATGCGGATCAGCGGCGCGTACGGCGCGGTGACGGCCCGCCACGTCGCGCTCGCGACCGGGGCGTTCCCGCCGCTGCTGCGCAGGCTGCGGCACTTCCTGGTCCCGGTCTACGACTACGCGCTGGTCACCGAGCCGCTGACGGCCGACCAGAAGGCCGCCATCGGCTGGAGCGCCCGGCAGGGCGTCGGCGACAGCGCCAACCAGTTTCACTACTACCGGCTCACGGCGGACGACCGGATCCTGTGGGGCGGCTATGACGCGATCTACCACTACGGCAACGGCGTGCACGCCGAGCTGGAGCGGCGGCCGCGCACGTTCGCGACTCTGGCCCGGCACTTCTTTACCACGTTCCCGCAGCTCGAAGGGGTCAGGTTCAGCCACGCGTGGGGCGGCGTCATCGACACGTGCAGCCGGTTCAGCGCGTTCTACGGCACCGCCCACTCCGGCCGCCTCGCCTACGCCGCCGGATACACCGGCCTCGGCGTCGGCGCCACGCGGTTCGGCGCGGACGTCATGCTCGACCTGCTCGGCGTCGGCCTCAAGCCGGGCGAGCAGACCGAGCGGACGCGGCTGCGGATGGTCCGCTCCAAGCCCTTCCCGTTCCCGCCCGAACCGCTCCGCTACGGCGTGATCGAGCTGACCCGCCGCGAGATCGCCCGCGCCGACCGCAACGCGGGACGGCGCGGACCGTGGCTCGGCCTGCTCGACCGCCTGGGGCTCGGCTTCGACAGCTGACCCGCTCGCACCGGGGCCGGGGCGCCGGCCCGGGGGGCGGCCCGGCCCCGCCCCGGGGCGGAAGACAACCAAGCAGGACACCACAGAAAAAAAAACAAAAAACACAACAACGCGA
>NZ_JBFAOF010001294.1:0-1624 GCF_040675125.1 Spirillospora sp. NPDC049652
GTGTGGGGGGGGGTGCTGATGGCGCGCACCGCGCCGCACCTCGTGCGCGCGCTCCCGTTCGTGATGCCGCTGACCCCGCTGGTCTCCCGGTCCCAGGCGGCCGTCGTGCGCACCGGGCTGCACGCCGGGGACGCGCTCCGCCTCGGCGCCCGCACCTCCCGCGCGCTGCTGCCCGGCCCGCGCCGCCTGTCGGCCGTGGAGACGCTGCGCCTCGCCCCCGCGCTCCGCTCGTACGGGCTGCGCGGCGGCCTGCTCTCCTGGGACGGCCAGCTCGCCGACGACGCGCGCCTGGTCACCGCCATCGCCCGCACCGCCGCCGCGCACGGCGCGCGGATCCTCCCCCGCGTCCGCGCGCTGAGCCTGGACGGCTCCGGCGCCCAGGTGCGGGACGAGCTGACCGGGCAGGAGTTCACCGTCCGCGCCCGCACCGTGGTCAACGCGACGGGCGTGTGGGCGGGCGGCCTGGTCGAGGGCGTCCGGCTGCGGCCCTCGCGCGGCACGCACCTGGTCGTCCGCGCCGAGTCCCTCGGCGGGCTGGGCGCCGGGCTGCACATCCCGATCCCCGGCGCGTCCAACCGGTTCGTCCTGGTCATCCCGCAGGGCGACGGCCGCGTCTACGTGGGCCTCACCGACGAGCCCGCGGGCGGCCCGATCCCGGACGTCCCGGAGCCGACGCCCGCGGAGATCGGCTTCCTCCTCGACATCCTCGACTCCGCGCTCGACGTCCCCGTCCGCCGCTCGGACGTGCTCGGCGCGTTCGCCGGCCTGCGCCCGCTGCTGGACGACGCGCACGGCGCCACCGCCGACATCTCCCGCCAGCACGCCGTCCTGACCTCGCCGGACGGCGTCGTCACGATCGTCGGCGGCAAGCTCACCACCTACCGCAGGATGGCCGAGGACGCCGTCGACGCCGTCCTCGCCACCGGCCGCCTGACCGCCGGGCCGTCCCGCACGTCCCGCATCCCGCTGGTCGGGGCGGCCCGGGCCGACGTCCTCGCCGGGCTGGACGCGCCGCGCCGCCTCGTCCAGCGCTACGGCGCCGAGGCCCCGCTGCTGGCCGCGCTCGCCCGCGAGGACGCCTCGCTGCTGGAGCCGGTCGTCCCCGGGCTGCCCGTGCTGGGCGCCGAGCTGGCGTGGGCCGTGCGGCACGAGGGCGCCCTCGACGCGTCCGACCTGCTGGACCGGCGCACCCGCGTCGGCCTCGTCCCCGCCGACCGGGCCGCCGCCCTCCCCGCGGCCGAGGCCGCCTTCCGGACGGAGGCCGCCACCCCCGCCGCCTGACCGCGCGGCGGGCGGCCGGACGGGGTTCCGGGGTGCCGCAGGTGAAGCGGGCTATGAGGTGGGTCACCCCGCATGGCGCGGTCGCAGGCTGTGAGGTTAACCTAACCTAATTACCACCGAGGGTGACGGGAGCCTCCGCGTGACGCGCCAGACCAGCTGCGAGCACTGCCCCGGGAGCCATTCCGGGGAGCGGTCCTGCCTGGCGAGCGCGACCACGAAGGCGCGCGCCTGGCTCCTCGTCGAGCATCCCGGGCCCTGGCCCGAGCGGATCGAGCACCTGGCGGAGCCCGCGGCGCTGGCCGAGACGATCCGGGCCGCGCAGGCGGCGGGGGTGCGGCCGCAG
>NZ_JBFAOF010001295.1:0-1623 GCF_040675125.1 Spirillospora sp. NPDC049652
GCCACGGCGCGAACTGCCGGACGGCGTTGAAGCCGCCCGCCGTGACGATCCGCTCCGCCCGCGCGCCGAGCGGCCACGCGGGATAGATGTCGTGATGGACGACCCGCACGGGCAGACCGTCCGGCGCTCGCGGCGCGACGAGCGTGAACCGGGGCCGGACGCCCTCGGCGGCGGCCATGTCGGCGGCATAGGCCACGAGCTCGCGGATCTCCTCGTCCGGCCCCGAATGGACGATCAGCCACCCGTCGATCTCCAGGTCCGCGGTGGCGGGCGGGTCGACCAGCTCCAGCGGTCTCACCTCGCCGGAGACCGCGCGCAGGTACTCCTCGTGCGCGCGCGCCAGCGGCTCGCAGACGTAGGTGACGTCGATCCGCGGACGGACGTTGGACAGCAGCCGCTCGTAGACCGGCCAGCGCAGAAGCCGAGCGAGATGGACGACCCGGAACCCGCCCTCCGGAACGCGCAGCTCACCGTTGATCCCGGCCGGGAAGGCGTCGATCCACACTTCGTCCGCGTGCACGTCCGCTAGCGACGGCACGACGGGCCAATCGGGGACGACCCGCGCGGCGAACGGCGAGTCCGACACCAGCGTCACCGGCTCGGCGTCCCTGCCGAGCGCGTGCAGCGCGGCCCGGACGCGGGTCAGGTGCCCGAGCCCCGCGCCGCGCGCATAGCAGGCGATCACCGGGGCTCAGCGGCCGTCTCGGTGAGAACGCGCAGGTAACCGGCCGTCTCGGCGGCCGGGGAGAAGTCGCGGCGGATCCGCTCGGCCGCGGCGGCGCCGAGCTTGCCCAGTTCGGCGTCCGACGCCGACACCGCGCGCCGGACCGCCTCGCGGCAGACGTCCGCGTCGCCCGCCGCGAAGGTGAAGCCGATCTCGTCGTCCGCGACGTCGGCGAGGCCGCCCGCGTCCGAGCACAGCAGCGGGACGCCCAGCGCGGCGGCCTCCAGCGCCACGTTCGGCATGCCGTCGTAGAACGACGGCAGGGCGACCAGGTCGCATGAGGCGTACACGGCGGGAAGGTCGTACCGCTCCTGGAACGGCAGCACCGAGTGCGCGAACCGGTCGAGGCGCGCGGTCACCGCCTCGTCCGCCTCTCCGGCGAGGACCAGGTGGAACGCGCCGGAGGGGAGGGCGTCGAGCAGGAAGTCCACGCCCTTCTTGGCCTTGAGCTGCCCGACCAGGCCGAGGGTGCGGAGGCCGTCCGCGACGTTCGCCGCCCGCCACGCGTCGGCGCGCCGCCGCTCGGACGGCAGCAGCTCCCAGGACGAGGTGTCCACGCTGTTGGCCACGAACGTGACCTCCGCGTCGGGCGCGAGGGCCCGGACCAGCGGAATGTGCGAGCGCGCGACGACGCAGACCCGCGCCGAGGCGCGCAGCGCGTCGGCCAGCGCGCCCCGCCGCCGCATCGAGAACAGGCCGACGTCGATGTCGTTGCCCCGGAGCAGCGTGATCAGCGAGGCGTCCAGCAGCGCGGCCAGGACGGGCGCGGCCAGCGTCGCGAGCACCCCGCCGAACGCCACGACGTGCGTGTACTCCGTCATCCGGGCGGCGGTGAGCTGCGTCCAGAGGCGGCGCAGCGCGTGCTCGGGGTCGGCGCCGAGCGGCGCGGTGAGCCGCCG
>NZ_JBFAOF010001296.1:0-1623 GCF_040675125.1 Spirillospora sp. NPDC049652
GCGACGGCCGCGCTCACCCCGCGCGAGCGGGACGTGCTGCGGCTCATCGCGCGCGGCATGTCCAACGCCGAGATCGCCGCCGAGCTGGTGCTGGCCGAGCAGACCATCAAGACGCACGTCGGGCACGTCCTGACGAAGCTGGGGCTGCGCGACCGCACCCAGGCCGTCGTGTTCGCCTACGAGAACGGCCTCGTCGGCGACTGAGCCCGGCCCCGGCCAGGCAGGGCCCGGCCGGGGAGGGCAACGCGCCTACCGGGACGGGTCGAGGACGAGCTTGCCGGTCGTGCGGCGGGAGCGCAGGTCCTCGTGCGCGCGGCGGACCTCGGACAGGCCGTACTCGCCGCCCGCGACAACCTTCAGCCGGCCTTCCGCGGCGAGCCCGAACAGCTCGTCGAGGGCCGTGCCCATGACGTCGCCGGGAAGCTGGAACACGTGCGCCAGCCACATGCCCGCGACGGTCGTGGAGTGCGACATCAGGGTCGCGGGCTGGACGGGCTTGGGCAGCTCGCGGGAGGCCATGCCGTAGAAGGCGAGGCGGCCGAACGGGGCCAGCGCGGTGAGGCTCTGGTCGGTGACACTGCCGCCGGTCATCTCCAACACGACGTCCACCCGGCGGCCGTGGTTGGCCTCGATCAGGGCGGCCTTCAGGTCGGGCTCCTTGGGGTCCACCGCGATGTCGGCGCCGAGGTCGAGCGCGAGGGCGCGCTTCTCCGGCGACGAGGCGGTGGCGATGACCCGGCCCGCGCCCCACGCCTTGGCGAGCTGGACGGCCAGCGTGCCGACGCCGCCGGCGGCGGCGTGCACGACGACGGACTCGCCCGGCTCAAGATGGGTGCTGCGGCGCAGCAGCAGCCACGCGCTGACACCCTGCACGATCATGCCGAGGGCGGTGACGTCGTCGATCGCGTCCGGGACGTCCCAGATGGTCGCGGTCGGCGCGACGGCCCTCTCGGCGTAGCCGCCGGTGCCGAGCAGCGCGACGACGCGGCGGCCGTCGGGGGTGCGGCCGACGACCTCGCCGCCGGGGACCATCGGCAGCTCCTGCTTGGCCAGGTAGCTGTTCTCGGCCTGGTGGGTGTCGGCGTAGTTGATCCCGGCCCGGTCCACCTCGACGAGCGTCTGCCCGTCACCCGGCACCGGATCGGGCAGCTCCACCGGGACGAGGACCTCGGGTCCGCCGAACTCGGTGATCTGGATGGCGCGCATTCTGCTTCTCCTTCTCGGCCGGTTCAGCGGGGCCCGGGGACGCCGCGGAACCGGAACGGCTCGGACGGGCGGCCGGGCACCACGTACCAGGCCTCCCCGGCGCCGTCCCCGTCCAAGATTGCCATGAACGCCTCGACGACATCGGCCAGGGGCAGGACGGGGAACCCGCTGCGCTCCAGTTCGTCCTTCAGCGGGACGATGATGTCGGTTTCGGCGAACGACGGGCACAGCGCGTTGACCCGGACGCCCTCCGGCAGGTGCGCGGGCCCGAGCGCCCGGACGAGCCCGACGACGGCCGCCTTGTTCGCGCCGTAGACGGGGTCGAAGGGCGTCGCGGTGAGCGCGGCCATGCTGGCGGTGGCGATGACGTCGCCGCCGCCGCGGGCGCGCAGGGCGGGCAGCGCCGCGTGGAAGCCG
>NZ_JBFAOF010001297.1:0-1622 GCF_040675125.1 Spirillospora sp. NPDC049652
AAGATGTCGGGGTGGGCCTTTTCGATCTCGTCGAACAGCACCACCGAGAACGGCTTGCGGCGGACCTTCTCGGTCAGCTGCCCGCCCTCCTCATAGCCGACGTATCCGGGCGGGGACCCGAACAGCCGCGACACGGTGTGCTTCTCCATGAACTCCGACATGTCCAGCTGGATGAGGGCGTCCTCGTCCCCGAACAGGAACTCCGCCAGCGTCTTGGACAGCTCGGTCTTCCCCACACCCGAGGGGCCCGCGAAGATGAACGACCCACCCGGACGCTTGGGGTCCTTCAGCCCGGCGCGGGTCCGGCGGATCGACTGCGACAGCGCCTTGATCGCGTCTTCCTGACCGATCACGCGGCGGTGCAGCTCGTCCTCCATGCGCAGCAGCCGCGCGGACTCCTCCTCGGTCAGCTTGAACACCGGGATGCCGGTGGCAGTGGCGAGGACCTCGGCGATCAGCTCCTCGGTGACCTCGGCCACGACGTCCATGTCGCCGGCCTTCCACTCCTTCTCCCGCTGCGCCTTCTTGGCCAGCAGCTGCTTCTCCGAGTCGCGGAGCGCGGCGGCCTTCTCGAAGTCCTGGGCGTCGATCGCCGATTCCTTCTCCCGGCGCACATCGGCGATCTTCTCGTCGTACTCGCGCAGGTCCGGCGGCGCGGTCATCCGGCGGATCCGCATCCGCGACCCTGCCTCGTCGATCAGGTCGATCGCCTTGTCCGGCAGGAACCGGTCGGAGATGTAGCGGTCGGCCAGCTGCGCGGCGGCGACCAGCGCGGCGTCGGTGATCGACACCCGGTGGTGCGCCTCGTACCGGTCGCGCAGGCCCTTGAGGATCTCGATCGTGTGCGACAGGGACGGCTCGGCGACCTGGATCGGCTGGAAACGCCGCTCCAGCGCCGCGTCCTTCTCCAGGTGCTTGCGGTACTCATCCAGCGTCGTCGCACCGATCGTCTGCAGCTCACCGCGCGCCAGCATCGGCTTCAGGATCGACGCGGCGTCGATCGCGCCCTCGGCGGCGCCCGCACCCACCAGCGTGTGCAGCTCGTCGATGAACAAGATGATGTCGCCGCGAGTCCGGATCTCCTTCAGGACCTTCTTCAGCCGCTCCTCGAAATCACCCCGGTACCGCGACCCGGCGACCAGCGCGCCCAGGTCCAGGGTGTAGAGCTGCTTGTCCTTCAGCGTCTCGGGCACCTCACCCTTGACGATCTTCTGCGCCAGGCCCTCGACCACCGCCGTCTTGCCGACACCGGGCTCACCCACCAGCACCGGGTTGTTCTTCGTGCGACGCGACAACACCTGCATCACACGCTCGATCTCGGTGTCACGACCGATCACCGGATCCAGCTTGCCCTCGCGGGCCGCCTGCGTCAGATTCCGGCCGAACTGGTCGAGCACAAGGGAGGTGGAGGGGGCCGACTCCGAGGGGCCACCCGACGACGCGGGCTCCTTGCCACCGGAGTAGCCGTGCAGCAGCTGGATGACCTGCTGGCGCACACGGTTCAGATCCGCGCCCAGCTTCACCAGCACCTGGGCGGCGACGCCCTCGCCCTCACGGATCAGACCCAGCAGGATGTGCTCGGTGCCGATGTAGTTGTGACCCAGCTGCAACGCCTCACGCAG
>NZ_JBFAOF010001298.1:0-1622 GCF_040675125.1 Spirillospora sp. NPDC049652
CGCCGCGTCCGCGACGTCCCGGACCTTCCCGACGAACGGGTCGGCGCTGCTCTCCCACGACTCGCGGTACGAGCGGGCGGCGTTCTTGATCTCGTCGGTGATCGAGGCGCTGGAGTCGTCGGCGCGGCGCGGGTAGTCGCCGGCCAGGATCCGCTCGTACTCGCCCGACCGGGCCCACTTGTCGATCTCGGCGAACCGGATCACCGAGTACGGGTGGGACTGGTTCAGCATGTTCATGAACTTCAGGAACCCGTCCCGGACGTCCCCGGCGGCGTCGTACTCGCGCGCCTGCGCGAGGAACGCCTCGGAGTTCATCTCCGACAGCCGGGTGCCGCCCGCCAGCTTCATCATGACGCGCTTGGCGGCGTCGAGGTCCTGCCCGGCGAGCAGCCCGGCGCGGTCGGCCGACAGCTCGGCCTTCCGGAACCACTCGCGCAGCCCCATGATGATCGCCGCGATCCCGATGTTGCCGAGCGGCAGCCACGCCAGCCGCGCCCCGAGCTGCATCAGGATCATCATCATCGTCTGGTACACCGCGTGCCCGGACAGGATGTGCCCGACCTCGTGGGCGATGACGAACCGCAGCTCCTCGTCGTCGTGCAGGTCGAGCAGCCCGGTCGTCACCACGAGGAACGGGTGGTCGGAGCCGATCGCCATCGCGTTGGCGCGCGGGTCCTGCGTGACGTAGACCTCCGGCACCTCGGGCAGGTCCAGGATGTAGGCGGCGTCGCGGACCATGTGGTGCAGGTTGCGGAACTGGTCCTCGCCCGCGCGGACCGCGCCGCCGAGGAAGGTCAGCCGGATGGCCCGCTCGTTGAACAGCCCCGACATCTTCCGCAGGACGACGTCGAAGCCCGACAGCGAGCGCAGCGCCACCAGCGCCGAGCGGTCAGCGGGGTGTTCGTAGGCCCGGGAGCTGATCCCGGGAAAGCGCGTGCGTGCCCGGTCGGGTGTGTTGGTCGTCATATCCGGCATGGTATGTCCGACGATCGCCGCGGTCCCGGGGTTCCCGCGCACGCGTCCGACACCGGCCCCCGCTCCCCGCTCCCGCTCCCCGGTCCGTCTCGTCCGACACCGGCCCGAACCCGGAGTGGAGGTCTGGACTTACCGAACGGCCGGTCAGTAAAGTCGGCCGCCCGGAGCGCGTGACGCGCTTCACGTCCCCTGGACCGGCCGTGGACGACCACGACCGCGCGCACGGCCGCCAGGGAGCCAGGACGGGCGGGCGCGAGGAGGCGCGGATGTTCGATCCCCAAGCCGAGGCGATGTCCGTGGACGAGCGGGCCGCGCTGCAACGGCACCGCCTCCAGGGCATGATCGACCGGCTCCTCGCCGCGGACGTCCCGCAGGGGCGGTGGCTCCGCGAGGCCGGGATCGACGGCGGCGCGGACGTCCGCCTGGACGACCTGCCCCGCCTGCCCTTCACCACCAAGCGGCAGCTCTGGGACGCGTACCCGTTCGGCATGGTCGCCGTCCCGCGCGACCAGGTCGCGGCCGTCCACGGGTCGTCCGGCACGAAGGGGCGGCCGACGCTCGTCGCCTACACCCGCGCCGACCTCGACCTCTGGGCCTCGATGTGCGCGCGGTCGCTGGCCTGCGCCGGCGCGGGCGCGGGCAGCGTC
>NZ_JBFAOF010001299.1:0-1620 GCF_040675125.1 Spirillospora sp. NPDC049652
CCCGCGCCGCCGCGCTGCTCACCCTCGCGCTGCCCGGCTCCGCCTACGTCTACCAGGGCGAGGAGCTCGGCCTGCCCGAGGTGCTCGACCTGCCCGCCGAGTTCCGCAAGGACCCGCAGGCCGGACGCGGCGAGGACGCGGGCCGCGACGGCTGCCGCGTGCCGATCCCGTGGAGCGGCGACGAGCCGCCGTTCGGGTTCACCGACGGCCCGTCCACGTGGCTGCCGATGCCGCCGGAGTGGCGGGAGCTGACCGTCGCCGCCGAGGAGGCCGACCCGGACTCGACGCTGAGCCTCTACAAGGCCGCGCTGCGCGTCCGGCGCGCCGAGCCCGCGCTCGGGGACGGCAAGCTGGCCTGGCTCGACGCCCCGGAGGGCACTCTCGCCTTCATTCGCGAGGCCGCGGACGGCACGACCGTGGGCTGCGCGGTCAACACCGGCGGCGAACCGGCGCGCGTCCCGGCGGCGGGCGGGATCCTGCTGTCCAGCGGCCCTGTGGAACGCGCCAACGACGGCACTCTGGTCCTGCCGCCCGACACCACCGTGTGGTGGAGATAGGTTCATGCCATGACGACGCGGCTGGCCGATATCGCCGGACACGCGGGGGTCAGCGAGGCGACGGTCAGCCGCGTCCTCAACGGCCGCCCCGGCGTGTCGGCGGCGACCCGGCAGGCGGTGCTCGCCGCGCTGGACGTGCTCGGGTACGAGCGCCCGGCGCGGTTGCGGCAGCAGCGCGCCGGGCTGATCGGCCTGATCATCCCGGAGCTGACCAACCCGATCTTCCCGGCGTTCGCCGAGGTGATCGAGAGCGCGCTGGCCCGGCACGGCTACATGGCCGTGCTGTGCTCGCAGACCCCCGGCGGCGTGGCCGAGGACGACTACCTGGAGATGCTGCTGGAGCGCGGCGTCGCGGGCGTCATCTTCGTCAACGGCCTGCACGCCAACGCCAACTCCGACCGGGCCCGGTACGTCCGGCTGACCGAGCAGGGCCTGCCGATCGTGCTGGTCAACGGCTACCGGCCGGACATCGACGCGCCGTTCGTGTCCAACGACGACGTCGCCTCGCTGGAGGCGGCCGTCGCGCACCTGGGCTCGCTCGGGCACCGGCGGATCGGCCTCGCGATCGGGCAGGACGTGTACGTCCCGACCCGGCGCAAGACCGAGGGGTTCCGGCGCGGGCTGGAGACGCTGCTCGGGCCGTCCGCGGACGCCGAGGGCCTGGTCGTGAACACGATGTACACGGTCGAGGGCGGGCAGGCCGCCGCGCAGAAGCTGCTCGACCGCGGCTGCACGGCGATCTGCTGCGGCAACGACATCATGGCGCTCGGCGCGATCCGGGCCGTCCGGCAGCGGGGGCTGCGGGTGCCGGAGGACGTGTCGGTCGTCGGCTTCGACGACTCGCCGCTCACCGCCTACCTGGACCCGCCGCTCACCACGATCCGGCAGTCGGTGCGGGAGATGGCGCTCGCCGCGGTGAGCACGGTGCTGGAGGAGGTCGGCGGCGGCCGGCCGCCGCGCACCGAGCTGCTCTACCGGCCCGAGCTGGTCGTCCGCCGCGCGGCCGCCCCCGCGCCGGGGGCGGCGGGCCGAAAGGGCAAGCGGCGGGGGGGGGAAGGGGGGA
>NZ_JBFAOF010001300.1:0-1620 GCF_040675125.1 Spirillospora sp. NPDC049652
GCTCGTCCTGCCAGGGGCCGCTGGCGCTGACGTCCGCGCACGCCGCGCCGTACTGCCGCTGGTGCGGGCGGATCGCGGGGAACTGGCACTGCCCGGAGTGCGGCTCCTTCCAGCTCCGCGCGGTCGTCGTCGGGGCCCGCCGCACCGCCGAGGAGCTGGGCCGGGCGTTCCCCGGCGCGGCGGTCCGCACCTCCGGGCGCGACGGCGTCCTGGACACGGTCGGCCCCGGGAAGGCGCTGGTCGTGTCCACTCCGGGCGCCGAGCCGGTCGCCGAGGACGGGTACGCCGCCGCGCTTCTGCTGGACGGCTGGGCCCTGCTCGGCCGCGCCGACCTGCGCGCCGCCGAGGAGGCCCTGCGGCGTTGGATGAACGCCGCCGCGCTCGTCCGGCCGGGCGGTCCGGTCGTGGTCGCCGCCGACGGGTCGCTGCCCGCCGTCCAGGCGCTGATCCGCTGGGACCCGGTCACCTTCGCCGAGCGGGAGCTGGCCGAGCGCCGCGAGGCCGGGTTCCCGCCCGCGTTCCGGATGGCGTCGCTGACCGCCACCCCGGCCGCGATCCGCGAGCTGCTGGACGACGCGCGCCTGCCCGCGTCCGCCGAGGTGCTGGGGCCGGTTCCGGTCGCCGAGCAGCTCCAGCCGGGGCAGCAGGCCCGCGAGCGGGCCCTGGTCCGGGTGCCGCGCGCCGACGGCCTGCCGCTCGCCCGCGAGCTCCAGGCCGGGCAGGGCGTCCGCAGCGCGCGCAAGACGACCGAGTACGTCCGCGTCCAGATGGACCCCCTCGAACTCATCTGAGTCCAAGCGGCCGTGTCAAAGACCTCAGCCATGCGCGAACGCGTTACCTGCCCGGTGGAGCGAAGCCGAAGGCGAGCGCAACCGGGCAGATCGCGAAGCGATGCCGCGTTCGCCCAGTCACGGTCACGTAGCGAGCCTTCAGGCGAGCGCAGTGGGCCGGGACTCTGACAACACAGCCGGGACTGTGACAACACAGCTTAGGGTTGCGGTGTGGGCGACGACGGTTGGGTGCGGGACGTCGCGGACCGGTTCGCCGAGTGGGCGGACGGCCGCGCCGGTGCGGCGGCGAGCCAGGACGCGCACGGCGATGTCGATGTCGACGTTGACGTGGACGGCGCGGAGCTGCTGCTCGACCTCGCGCGCGAGGAGCTGGGCCTCACCGGTCCGGAGGGGTTGACGCCCGGGGTCCTGCGGACGCTGCTGCTGGAGGTCTTCCCCGAGACGGTGGTCGCCGAGGCGGGCGAGGTCCCGTCGATCCTCGGGGCGCTGCGGTCGCTGTTCGCCTGCCTGGACGAGACGGGCGCGCTCCCGGCCGGACGGGCCGCCGCGCTCGACGCCGAACTGGAGGCGGTCACCCCCGCGTTCGCCCGGGTCGTCGCGGACACCGACACCGACGAGCGGCGCGCCGCGGCCGAGGTGGTCGCCGGGATGATGGCCGAGGACGGCGTGGACACCGCCGACGCCGGGGCCGTCGAGCGCTGGGTCGCCGGGTTCGAGGCGCTGCCCGAGGCCGAGCGGTTCGCCCGCGCCGAGGAATACCTGCGGCGGGCCGAGGAGATGGTGGTCCCGCCCGTCCGGCTGGCGCCGGCGGCGGAGCTGGCCCGCGCCG
>NZ_JBFAOF010001301.1:0-1619 GCF_040675125.1 Spirillospora sp. NPDC049652
GCGTAGCGGCGCGGCTCGTCGGCGGACGTGGTGATCCGGCGCGCCCCGGCCGGGCGCGTCCCGAGCCGCTCCAGCGCCGCGACGACCGCGGTGCCGGGCGGGCGCGGGTTCGGCGTGCCGACCGCGTACAGCGTTCCGTGGCCGATCGCCACGCCGAGGAAGTAGGTGGCGGCGAGCGCCGAGACCGAGGCGTAGGAGGCGGTGAGGCCGGTCAGCGCGGCCAGCCCGATCATGGTCCAGGCGGCGACCTGCCAGCGGGTGCGGCCGGCCATCCCGACGGCGGCGACGAACGCGATCACCGGGGCGATGTCGGTGTGCACCACGGCGGTGCCGGAGCTGCCCCAGATCAGCGCGTTCAGCAGGCCGTTCGGCGCGGCCGGGACGACCCAGTCGTTCATCGCGACGGTCAGCCCGAAGGTGATCATCGCGGCGAGCACCGCGATCGCCACCCGGGTGCCGTCCCGGTGGAACAGGCGTTCGACCGCGAACGCGACCGGGACGGCGAGCACGCCGAAGCTGGACGCGAGCGTGGCCAGCGACAGCAGCCAGCGCGGCGCGTGCGCGGTGCCCTCGACGATGTCGGTCTGGAGGCCGTGGGTGGTCTGCTGGGCGATGGTCACCAGCAGCATGACGGCGCCGAGGCCGATCAGCGCGGTGACGAACCGGATCGCGTCGCCGGACCGGCGGATGCGCACCGGCCACGGCGGCTCCTCGACCGGCGCCGCGGTGCCCGGCCGCCCGCCGTCGCGCTGGTCCCGTCCGCCGTCCCCGGGCGCGGGCGCCGCCTCGGCGGGGACGCCGGGACGCGCGCCGGCCGGGTCCGAAGCGCGTTCGGACCGTGCCGCGCCGTCCTGGGTCCGCGTCACGCCGCACCGCCGTTCCGTTATGTCGCCCCCCGCCCTGCCGTGTGGGCCCCCGCCCCGCGGTTCTCCGGGTCCCCCTGACCGTGAGCTGCGAATATCGTACTTTCTCCGGCGTCCGCGGCGGGGGAGGGGTGGGCCCGCCACGCCGACCGGGCCGGTCCGCGGCAGGGGAGCGTCCCGCGGGCCGCCGGGATCGGACGGCCCGCGCCGGGCCCCGGCGCGTTCGATCCTGCCGCGTGTTGGATAGAGTTCCCACAGGAAACGCCGCTGACCCTGTGCGGGAGAGATTCCACGCCGCCAGCGTGGGACGCCGAAGGGGCAACCCTCCCCGGAACCTCTCAGGCAAAAGGACCGCACAGACGAGGCACCTCTGGAAAGCAGGCGCGCGCCCGGAAACGGGGACGGGACGCCTCACCGAAGGGGAAATTCCGCGCGCGTGCGCGGGGGAAGCTCTCAGGTGCCACGACAGAGGGGGAGACCGTCGCCGGCCGCCGGGCCGGGGACGCCTGAGCGACCGCTTTCGCAGCCCAGGAGGCTCTCCCCAATGACCGCCCAGTACTTCGCTCCCGTGGCCTCGCCACAGACCCCGCGGACGGCCTTCGCCGACCGGCACATCGGCCCGTCCGGCGACGAGCGGTCCCGGATGCTGGCGGCCATCGGCTACTCCGGAGCCGAGGCCCTGATCGACAGGGCGGTCCCCGCGGCGATCCGCACCGACCGCCCGCTGGCGCTGCCGCCGGCGCTGTCCGAGCCGGC
>NZ_JBFAOF010001302.1:0-1617 GCF_040675125.1 Spirillospora sp. NPDC049652
GTGCGGGCCACCCCGGCGGCCTCGGCGATCTGCTCCATCGTGGCCGCCGGGGTGGCCCGCACCACCGTGCACCGGCGGTTCGCCACCCGCGAGGCGCTCGTCGACGCCCTCGCCACCTGGGCCACCCGGCTGTTCGCCGACGCCGTGGACTCCGCGCACCCCGACACCGCGCCGCCGCTGGTCGCCCTGTACCAGATCACCGCGAACGTCCTCGACATGAAGCTCACCTGGGGGTTCGCCATGAGCCGCGCGACCTCGGCCGACCCGGAGGTGGAGCGGGTGCACACCGAGATCGGGGAGACCTGCGAGCGGCTGCTGCGCCGCGCCCGGGAGGCGGGCCTCCTGCGCGACGACGTGGACATCACCTGGACGCGCCGCGCCTACTACGGCCTCATCCACCAGGCCGCCGTCCACCGCACGGACGAGGACGACACCGCCGCCCTGGCCACGCTCGTCGTCGACACCCTCCTCCGCGGCGCGGGCACCCCGGCCGCCGGCCGCCTCTGACGCGTTCCGCGCCGGACGCACCCTCAGCCCGCGCCGCCCCGCCGTGCCGTCACGTCGCAGCCCCGTCACCTCGCAGCCGCGCGCGGTCCGCGATCGCGAACAGGGACATGTATAGTCCCGGTTATGCGGATGGGCGAGGGTGTCGAGTGGGGCCTGCACTGCTGCGTGACGCTGGGCTGGCTGGACGCCGAGGCGCCGGTCTCGATCCGGCGGCTCGCGCTCTGGTTCGACCTCCCGCAGGAGTACCTGAAGAAGCGCCTCCAGGCGCTGAGCAGGGCCGGGATCCTCACCTCCACGCCGGGCGCGCGCGGTGGCTGGGCGCTGGCGCGGGCACCGGAGAGGATCACCGTCATGGAGGTGGTCGCCGCCCTGGAGGACGGCCTCGACCTGTTCTCCTGCACCGAGGTCCGGCAGCGGGGCGCGGGCGGTGAGAACGCCACGGCCACCGAGTTCGGCAAGCCCTGCGGGATCTCGTCGGTGATGCGCCGCGCCGAGATGGCCTGGCGGCGCGAACTGGCGGCCCACACCATCGCCGACCTGATGGCCCGCAGCCCGCAGGGCGCCCGGCGGACCCACCGCAACTACGCCCGCATGACCGACTGACCCCCGCCGCTCCGCACGGCGAACCCCCCAGGGAAGGAAAAGGGATGTCGAATATCCCGATAGCTCGTCAAAAGACCCGTCCGGCGGAGCACGCCGCGCCGCGCGGGCTCGGAGCCACGGCGATCCTGGCGCTCGGCACGTTCGCGGTCGGAACCGACGCCTACGTGGTCGCCGGCTTCCTGCCCGCGATGGCGCGGTCGCTGCACGTCTCGGAGTCGGCGGCCGGGCAGTCGGCCACGGTGTTCGCGGTCTCCTACGCCGTGCTCTCCCCCGTCCTCGCCACGCTGCTCGCCCGGATACCCCGCCGGGCCCTGCTGGTCGGCGCGCTCGCCATCCTCGCGGTGGCCAACCTCGGCTCGGCGCTGGCGCCCGGCTTCGGCCTGCTGATGGCCTCCCGCGTGCTGGCGGCGTTCGGCGCCGCTGCGTTCACCCCGAACGCCGGCTCGGTCGCGTCGTCCCTGGTCGCCCCCGCGCAGCGGGCCCGCGCGCTGGCGGTGGTGATAGATC
>NZ_JBFAOF010001303.1:0-1614 GCF_040675125.1 Spirillospora sp. NPDC049652
CGCGGCGGCCCGGCGGCGGACCGCCGTGCTGTCGCCGCGCGAGACCGAGGTGCTGGCGCTGGTCGGCGCGGGCCTGTCCAACGCGGAGATCGCGGCGCGGCTGCACATCGTGGAGGGCACGGTGAAGGCGTACGTGAGCGCGGTGCTGGCCCGCCTGGACGTCCGGAACCGGGTGCAGGCGGCGATCATCGCCTACGAGGCCGGCATGGTGAACGACCCTGCCGACCCCGTTGTTCCGGAACGTCCCGGCGGACCACGCTAAGCCGTGCTCGCGCCCTCGCCCTCACGCGTCCCGGCGTGCCAGGACGAACCGGCCGACCACGACGGCCGCGACCGTCCACGCGACCAGGACGAGCAGCCCGACCGAGCCCCGGTAGGGAGGGTCCTCGGCGATGCCCATGAACGTCCGGCCGGCGCTGCTCGGCAGCGACTCGGCCAGCGGACGCGTCGCCGCCGGGCCGAGGAGCAGCATCGGCAGGGCGAGCAGGCCGAGGAACGCCGTGGTCAGCGTGCCCGCCGTGCTGCGGAGCAGGGCCGCGAGGCCGAGGGCGAAGACGCAGACGAAGCCGAGGTAGAGGGCGAACGCCAGGGTGTCGGACGTGGCGTCGGCCAGGGAGAAGCGGCCCCATTCGCCGATGCCCAGGGCCGCGGCGGCCGTGCCCGTCACGCCGAGCACCACCCCGAGCGGGACCACCACGGCCGTGATGACCAGCGCCTTCGCGGCCAGCACCCGGCCGCGCAAGGGCACCCAGGTCAGCGTCGTCCGGATCGTCCCGGACGCGTACTCGCTCGTCATCATCAGGATGGCGATGGCGACCGGGAGGAACTGCACCAGATCGACCGCACCGATCGCGGTGGAGCTCACCGAGACGACCCCCTGCGGGTTGCCCCGACCGGGGTGGGTGTTGGCGTCGGCGACCGAGGTCCCGATGCTGAACGTCACCACCGCCATCAGCCCCACCGAGAACGCCAGCGCCCACCAGGTGGAGCGCAGCGACCAGAGCTTCGTCCATTCCGAGGCGACCGCGTTCCTCATGCCCGCACCTCCGTCCGGGGCTCGGCCACGCCGAACTCGACGCTCGCACCGGTCAGCTCCATGTACGCCTCCTCCAGCGACCGCTGCCGGACGCTCAGCTCGAACAGCGGTATCCCGGCCTCGTGCGCCAGCAGCCCGACCCGCTCGGCGGACGCGTCTGACACGGTCAGCTCCCCGTCCGGCCCGACGTCCACCGCCAGGCCGGCGGCGGCGAGGCGGGCGGCCAGCTCGCGGGCGCGCGGGCTGCGCACCCGGACGCGCGTGCCGGACGCGACGACCTCGCCCATCGGGGCGTCCGCCAGCAGCCGGCCCCGCCCGATCACCACCAGCCGGTCGGCGGTCAGCTGCATCTCGCTCATCAGGTGACTGGAGACGAACACCGTGCGGCCCTCGGCGGCGAGCGACCGCATGAGCCGCCGCATCCACAGCACGCCGTCGGGGTCGAGGCCGTTCACCGGCTCGTCGAACATCAGCACCGCCGGGTCGCCGAGCAGCGCTCCGGCGATGCCGAGCCGCTGCCCCATGCCGAGGGAGAGCGTCCCGGCGCGGCGGCGGGCCACGGACTCCAGGCCGACGAG
>NZ_JBFAOF010001304.1:0-1613 GCF_040675125.1 Spirillospora sp. NPDC049652
GCCCGGTCCAGCTCGGCCGCGCGGACGGCCAGCTCCCGCCACCGGTTCTCGGCGCACAGCGCGGCCAGCGCCGCGAGCCGGTCGCGCAGCCCGCCGGACGGCGTGACCGGCTCCGGCAGCCCCGGCGAGTCGATCTTCTCGAGCGCCGTCTCCCGGGACGCGCGGGCCGCCCGCTCCGCCTCGGCTACCCCGTCGATCGCGGCGGTCAGCCGGTCCACCAGCGCGGTGTGCCCGTCCCGGGCGGCCACCGCGTCGGCCAGCTCGGCGCGGACCTTGTCCAGCGCGGCGCGCAGCGCGTCCAGCCGCGAGGTGTCCGGCTTCGCCTCGCTGCCCGAACCGGTGACCAGCGACAGCGGATCGGTCCGGACGACCCGGCCGAGCGCGGTCAGCTCCCGGCCGACGCGGTCCAGCTCGGGATGCCGGACGCCGTCCAGCTCCTGCGCCGTGCGCGCCGCCTCCCGCCAGCTCTGCTCCACCTCGTCCAGCGGGAGCAGCAGCGCCGTCCAGGCGTTGTCGGCGGCGACCACCACGGCCGCGGACTCCTCGTAGGCCTCCGACATCAGCCGGACGGCCTCGTCGAGGGACACGCGCTCGCGCTCCGGGCCGAGCAGCGTGCGCCGGTCGAGCGGGACCTCGCCGTCCGGCAGGTCCACCGACGTCCCGATGAGCATGCCGCTGAGGGTCAGCAGGGTGTCGGCGTCCGGGCGGGCGGACTCGCCGCGCAGCGCGGTCGCCTGGTCGAGCACGCGGCTGTAGGCGTCGAACAGCTTCCACAGGGTGCCGATCCGGCGCTGCGCCTCGTCCCAGCGCCGCCAGGTCTCGCCGGTGAGCCGGGCGCCCTTGAGCAGCCGGGAACCGGGGTGCGCGTCGAGGTCGAGCAGCGACGCCGAGATCCGCTCGGCGTCCGCGCGCAGCTGTGCGAGGGCGTGGTCGACGCCCTCGCGGCTCATGGGCGCCGCCCCGGTTCCGCTCTCGTTCACCTCGGCCCCGTGTCCCTGCCCCGTCCTCGCCCCGCCCTGATCACCGACACCGACTTCGATTCGCGCGGCGGCCCTCGGGTTCCCCCGCCGCCGTACCGTCCAGGATCCGCCGCCCGGTTTCCGTTCAGTGTGATCCGCGGCACTTTCCGGCACAAGCGGGTTGCCCGCTCCCGACGTTCCGGGAGCTTCGCGGCCCGTCCCGCGAATCATGGTGAACCGGGACGCCGCGCGTCACCCCGGAACGCCGCCGCGCGCCCACTGGCCGCCTCCGGCCACCCCCGGACGGTTCCCGGCCGTTAGGAAAAACACACAGCGTCACGGCAGGACGACTTGTGTCAAGGGAACGTCGTGGTGTGAAGTGACGTTCTGTAGGTGTCGTCTCCCGCGCGGGGACGTTGACTGAGTCGCCGACCGAGAGGAGTTGAGAGTCCGCAGTGCCGGACCCCAGTCATAGACCCGGTGCGTCATGCTGACCGCCGCGCTCGGCCTTTTCGCCGTCATCCTGCTCACCGCCGCGACCGGGTACTTCGTCGCCCAGGAGTTCGCGTACGTCGCCGTCGACCGGTCCCGGCTGACGGCCGCCGCCGACAGCGGCGACGTCGCCGCGCGCCGCGCCCTGCGGGTCGTCGGCCG
>NZ_JBFAOF010001305.1:0-1613 GCF_040675125.1 Spirillospora sp. NPDC049652
GGCCCGCGTCCGCGATGTGCGGGCGTCCTTCGCAGGCGGCCGCCGCGCGCGGGCCCGCCAGGTCCCAGTGGATGAGGATGCGGTCGGTCGCGTCGCCCGCGTTGACCTCGTCCTGCATCGCGCCGTAGAAGTCGGTCAGGTACTCGGCCGGCGCCGCGCCGAGCTTGGCCAGGTTGAAGTAGGCGTTGCGGCTGATCAGCGGGTCGAAGGTCCAGCTGACGGTGGTGATGTCGTGGTACAGCGCCCAGGCGCGCTGGTGCAGTTTGAGGGCGTACCCGGCGCTGCGGCCCCGGGCGTGCCCCTCGACGCCCGCGATGTGGGAGTGCAGTCCCTCGGCGGCCAGCAGGCCGACGCAGGCGGCGACCATGCGGTCGCCCGAGTAGGCGCCGACGACGTAGCCGCCCGTGTGCTCGATCACGCGCATCAGCTCGGGGGTGATGAGCGGGTTCCCGGCGGGAGGACGCCACACGCGGTCGATCAGCGCGGCGGCGTCGGCCAGGTCGGGAAGCTCGGTGAGCTCCCTGATCCGGACGCCGGCGGCGTCGGCGGCCCGGTGGGCGGCGCGGTGCGCGGTTCGGCGGACGGCCGGGGAGACCTCCTCGTCCGGTCTGGGTTCGTCGGGTACGGATCGGTCAGCCATCTTCGGTTCCTCGTCCAAGGTCGGCGAGCCGTTCACGCCGTCTCCCTTCCGTGCTCTCCGGGAAGGGAGACGGGAGCCGGATGCGGACGGGCGGTCAGCTCGCGGATGAGGGCCGCGAGCAGCGCCGTCCGGTTCGGCAGTTCGGCGACGACCACGTGTTCATGGTCGGCGTGTGCGCCGCCGCCGACCGCGCCCAGGCCGTCCAGCGTGGGCGTGCCGACCCCGGCGGTGAGGTTGCCGTCGGAGCCGCCGCCGACGGCGACGCCGCGCAGCTCGCCCAAGCCGAGTTCGCCGTAGAGCCGGGAGGCCAGGGCGAACAGCGACGCCGACGACGTCTCCTGGAGCGGCGCCCGGTCAGGTCCGCCGGTCACCTCAAGCCGCGCGCCCGGCAGGACGGGACGCAGTCCGCGCACGGCGTTGTCCACTCGGAACTGTTCGGCGGTCGTCGCGGCGCGGACGTCCACGAGCAGTTCGGCCGCGGCCGGGACGGTGTTGCGGGTCGTCCCGGCGGAGGCGACCGTGGGCGTGACCGAGGTGCCAGCGGCCGGGTCGGCGAGGGCGGTGACGGCCTGGATCTGGTGGGCGAGTTCCACCGCGGCGTTCACGCCCCGGTGCGGTTCGAGACCGGCGTGCGCCGCCTTGCCGCCGATGCGCAGGTCATACGTGGACACCCCCTTACGCGCGGTCTTCAGCGCGCCGTCCTCGCTGGCCTCCAGCACCAGGACGGCCGGGACGCGGCGCGCTTCGGACTCGACCAGCTCGCGGGAGTCCCGCGATCCGGTCTCCTCGTCGCTGGTGGCCAGCACGGTCACGCCGTCCAGGTCGCCCAGGTCGTCCAGGAGCGCCAGGGCGTGGAAGATCTGGACGAGTCCGGCCTTCATGTCGAAGCAGCCGGGGCCGGTCAGCTTCCCGTCGGCCACGGCGAACGGGTGGGTGGCCAGCGCGCCGATGGGCCAGACGGTGTCGAAGTGGC
>NZ_JBFAOF010001306.1:0-1611 GCF_040675125.1 Spirillospora sp. NPDC049652
GGCACATCGAGCAGCCCGCCTCGCGCCACTCGGCGCCCGCCGCCGTGACCACCGCGTCCAGGCCCTCGGCCTCGGCCTGCTTCTTGACCTCCATCGAGCCGGGGACGACCAGCATCCGGACGCCGTCCGCGACCGTCCGGCCGGACAGGACTTCCGCGACGGCGCGCAGGTCCTCGATGCGGCCGTTGGTGCAGGAGCCGACGAAGACGGTGTCCACGGCGATGTCGCGCAGCGGCGTCCCGGCGGTAAGGCCCATGTACCGGAGGGCGCGCTCGGCGGCCTGCCGCTCGGTCGGGTCGTCGATGGCCGCCGGGTCCGGCACGGACTCGCCCAGCGGGAGGCCCTGGCCGGGGTTGGTGCCCCAGGTGACGAACGGGGTGAGCTCGGAGGCGTCGATGACGACCTCCTTGTCGAACACGGCGTCGTCGTCGGTGCGCAGGGACGTCCAGTACTCGACGGCCTCGTCCCACGCCTCGCCCTGAGGGGCGTGCGGACGGCCCTTGAGGTACGCGAACGTGGTCTCGTCCGGGGCGATCATCCCGGCGCGGGCGCCCGCCTCGATGGACATGTTGCAGACCGTCATCCGGCCTTCCATCGACAGCTCGCGGATCGCCTGGCCCCGGTACTCGATGATGTGGCCCTGGCCGCCGCCGGTGCCGATGCGGGCGATGATCGCGAGGATCAGGTCCTTGGCGGTGACGCCGGCGGGCAGCGAGCCGTTCACCGTCACGGCCATCATCTTGGGCTTGACCTGCGGCAGCGTCTGCGTCGCGAGGACGTGCTCGACCTCGCTGGTGCCGATCCCGTGGGCCAGCGCGCCGAACGCGCCGTGCGTGGAGGTGTGCGAGTCGCCGCACACGACCGTCATACCGGGCTGGGTCAGGCCGAGCTGCGGGCCGATGACGTGGACGATGCCCTGCCCGGCGTCGCCCATGGGGTGCAGCCGGACGCCGAACTCGGCGCAGTTCTTGCGCAGCGTCTCCACCTGCGTCCGGGAGACCGGGTCGGCGATCGGCGCGAGCAGGTCGGTCGTCGGGACGTTGTGGTCCTCGGTCGCGATCGTCAGGTCCGGGCGGCGGACGGGCCGGCCGGCCATCCGCAGGCCGTCGAACGCCTGCGGGCTGGTGACCTCGTGGACGAGGTGGAGGTCGATGTAGAGCAGATCCGGTTCGCCCTCGGCACGTCGCACGACGTGCGCGTCGTACACCTTCTCGGCCAATGTGCGGCCCATCGCTCCACCTCACCTGTCGTCCTGCCGGGAGCGCCCATGCGCCCGGCGATCGAGTTCCGCCCGACTTGCATCTCACATCGCGAGACGGCAATATCAAGACATGGACAACTCTAGCGGAGTCGGCGTTCTCGACAAAGCGGTACTCGTGCTGAACGCCCTGGAAGCCGGGCCGGCCTCCCTCGCCCAGCTCGTCCAGACGACCGGCCTGGCGCGGCCGACCGCCCACCGGCTCGCCGTCGCGCTGGAGCACCACCGGCTCGTGCACCGCGACACCCAGGGCCGGTTCATCCTGGGGCCGAGGCTCGCCGAACTGGCCGTCGCGGCCGGTGAGGACCGGCTGCTCGCGATCGCCCAGCCCGTCCTCGCCCAGCTGCGCGACC
>NZ_JBFAOF010001307.1:0-1610 GCF_040675125.1 Spirillospora sp. NPDC049652
CCCGTGTCGACCGCGGCTTCACTGTAACGAGAAGGTCTGTCAGAGGCCCCTCCGGTGCGCTTGCGGCGGCGGCCGGACTGCTCCTTGGCCGCCCCCTTGTCGGAGCCCTTCGGCTCGACCGGGCTCAGGTGGACGTGGATGCCGCGGCCGTTGCAGCTCTCGCAGGTCTCCGAGAACGCCTCCACCAGGCCCTGCCCGACCCGCTTGCGGGTCATCTGGACCAGGCCCAGCGAGGTCACCTCGGCGACCTGGTGCTTGGTCCGGTCCCGGGACAGGCACTCCACCAGCCGGCGCAGCACCAGGTCCCGGTTGGACTCCAGCACCATGTCGATGAAGTCGATCACCACGATGCCGCCGATGTCGCGGAGCCGGAGCTGCCGGACGATCTCCTCGGCGGCCTCCAGGTTGTTGCGGGTGACCGTCTCCTCCAGGTTCCCGCCCTGGCCGGTGAACTTGCCGGTGTTCACGTCGACCACGGTCATCGCCTCGGTGCGGTCGATGACCAGCGAGCCGCCGGACGGCAGCCAGACCTTGCGGTCCAGCGCCTTGGCGATCTGCTCGTCGATCCGGAACGCGCCGAGGACGTCGCCGTCGCCGGTCCACCTCTCGACCCGGTCGGCCAGGTGCGGGGCGACGTAGCCGACGTACTCGGCGACCGTGTCCCACGCGCCGTCGCCCTGGACGACCAGCTTCGCGAAGTCCTCGTTGAAGATGTCGCGGATGACGCGGATCGTGAGGTCCGGCTCACCGTGCAGCAGCGACGGCGCGGACGCCGACTTGACCTGCTTCTGGATGTGCTCCCACTGGGCGGCCAGGCGGGACACGTCGCGCGCCAGCTCCTCCTCCGTCGCGCCCTCGGCGGCGGTCCGGACGATCACCCCGGCGTTCTCCGGCATGATCTTCTTGAGGATCTGCTTGAGGCGGCTGCGCTCCTTGTCCGGCAGCTTGCGGCTGATGCCGGTCATCGAGCCGTCCGGCACGTACACCAGGTAGCGGCCGGGCAGCGAGACCTGGCTGGTCAGCCGGGCGCCCTTGTGGCCGAGCGGGTCCTTGGTGACCTGCACCAGCACCGACTGGCCGGACTTCAGCGCGGACTCGATGCGGCGCGGCTGGCCCTCCAGGCCGGCGGTGTCCCAGTTGACCTCGCCCGCGTAGAGGACCGCGTTGCGGCCCTTGCCGATGTCGACGAACGCCGCCTCCATCGACGGCAGCACGTTCTGGACCTTGCCCAGGTACACGTTGCCGACGTAGCTCTGGTGGCTGGCGCGGTTGATGTAGTGCTCGACCAGGACGTCGTCCTCGAGGACGGCGATCTGGGTGCGGTCGCCCTCCTGCCGGACGACCATCTCGCGCTTGACCGACTCCCGGCGGGCCAGGAACTCGGCCTCGGTGATCACCGGCGGGCGGCGGCGGCCCTGCTCGCGCCCCTCCCGGCGGCGCTGCTTCTTGGCCTCCAGGCGGGTGGAGCCGCGCACGGACTGGACCTCGTCCTCGACCGGGCGGGCGGCCTGCTCGCGCACCTCGCGGACGTGCAGGACCCGCTCTTCGACTCCCGCAAGATCCGGCACATCCTGGTCCGGCACGAGCAGGGGGCGGGGCACGCGGCGCAG
>NZ_JBFAOF010001308.1:0-1610 GCF_040675125.1 Spirillospora sp. NPDC049652
CCCGGCGCGTGACCGGCGGCCTCGGGGCGTGGGCGGCGGGCTCGGGGCGTGGGCGGCGGCCTCGGGGCACGGGCGGGGGCGGCGCCCGGCTTAAGCTGATCAACATGGACCTGCGTGACGATCCGGCCGAGGGCCTCAGCGACGAGCAGCTCGACGTCGCCTACAACGTGCGCCGCAAGGCGGGCCCCGAGGCCTTCGCGGCGCTGATGGAGCGCTACCGGGCCGACTCCGACGCGGCCGTGGACGGCCTGCCCGGCACCCGCGACATCCCCTACGACGAGCGCGGCGGCGAGCGGCTGGACGTGTGGGGCACCGCGGACGGCGAGATCCGCCCGGTGTTCGTCTTCCTGCACGGCGGCTACTGGATGGCCGGGGCCAAGGAGGACACCGCCTTCATGGCCCGGATGCTGCACGGCCAGGGCATCGCGACCGTCGTCCCCGACTACACCCTCACCCCGGCGGTGACGGTGGGGGAGATCGTCCGGCAGGTGCGGGCGGCGGTCGCCTGGGTGTGGCACCACGGCCTGGAGCACGGCCTGGACCCGCAGCGGATCGTCGTCGGCGGCAGCTCGGCGGGCGGCCACCTCACCGGGATGACCATGGTCGAGGGGTGGCAGGAGGAGCTGGGGCTGCCCGCCGACGTCGTCAAGGCGGCGATGCCGTTCAGCGGTCTGTTCGACCTGCGCCCGATCCTGCGCACCTACGTGAACGACACCGCCCGCATGGACCGGGAGGCCGCCGTCCGGCTCAGCCCGGTGTTCCAGCCCATGGAGCGGCGCTTCCCGGCGGTGTTCGCGGTCGGCGAGGACGACGGCGACGGCTTCGTCGAGCAGTCGCGGCGCTTCCAGCCGCACTGGGGCGACGGCGAACTGCTGATCGTGCCCGGCCGGAACCACTTCGACGTCATCCTGGACCTGGAGGACCCGGACACCCAGGTCAGCCGGGCCCTGCTCGGCCTGTTCGCCACCCTCCGCGAGGACCTGTTCTGATCAGGGCCCGGTGATCTCGGCCGCCTGCGTCCGCAGGTGGTCGAGCATCAGCCGCGCCGACGGCGTGAGCGGCCGCCGGTCCGGGATGGTCACGCCGACCTGGCGGCGCACCGGGTCGAGCGGCACCGGCAGCGGCGCGACGCCCGCGTCCGTCCGGGCCACCAGGTCGGGCAGCGCCGCGATCATGTCGGTGTCGCGGACGAGCGTCCGGACGGTCAGCACCGAGGTGCACTCGACCAGGTCGGTGGGCAGGGGCAGGTCCCGGTCGCGGAAGATCTGCTCCAGTTCGCTGCGCAGCGCCGTCTGCTGGAGCGGCAGCACCCACGGGTAGTCCAGCAGGTCGGCGAGCGTCAGGTCCGCGCGGTCGCGGGCCGGGTGCCCGGCCCGCGCGACGAGGCGCACCGGCTCCCCGTACAAGACGATCTGCCGCAGTCCGGCCAGGTCGCCGATCGGGTTGAGCCGGCCGAGGACCATGTCGATCTCGCCGTCCAGCAGGCGCGGCACCTGCGCGTCGAAGGTCGCCTCCTGGACGATCACGGTGATGCCCGGCCGCTCCCGCTTGAGCGCCGCGATCGCGCGCGGCAGCAGCACGTTCGAGCCGGCGAGCAGGGTGCCGATGGT
>NZ_JBFAOF010001309.1:0-1609 GCF_040675125.1 Spirillospora sp. NPDC049652
GCCCCCGCCGCCGTACTCCTCCGGCACGTTCACGCCGAGGTAGCCGAGCCGGCCGGCCTCGGCCCACAGCTCGTCGGTCTTCTCCCCTGCCTTGGCCTTGCGGACGTAGTAGTCCGGCCCGTACTTCGCGCCCAGCTCGGCGACCGCCTCGCGCAGCGCGCGGCGCTCCTCCGACTCGATGAAGCTCACGTGTGGGGGGTCCCTTCGGAGATCACAGCGAGGACCGATCCGGCCTCGACCTGCTGTCCTTGCGTCACGTTGAGGGCCGTCACGGTCCCGGCGGCGGGTGCGGCGATCCGGTGCTCCATCTTCATCGCCTCCAGGATCAGCAGCGTCTGCCCCTCCGCGACGTCCGCGCCCGGCGCGGTCTCGACGCGGACGACGGTGCCGGGCATCGGCGCGAGCAGCGAACCCGGCGCGACCAGGTCGCTCGGGTCGGCGAACCGCGGCTCGGGCGTCAGCGCCACCGGGCCGAGCGCGGAGTCGACGAAGACGCGGCCGCCCGCGGCGCGCACGTCGAACGTGTGCCGGACGCCCTCGACGTCCAGGACGACCCGTTCGGGCGCCATGTCGACCAGCGCCACTCCGTCCGCCGCGACCAGCCCGTCGCGCGCGAGCCGGTACTCGACCTCGATGCCGCCTTCGAACGTCTTGCGCTGCGGCCCGGACGGGACGTTCCGCCACCCGGACGGCAGCCCGCCGAGAACGCGGGCGTTCGCGCGGTTGGCGGCGGCGTCGGCGAGCGCGGCGGCCAGCGCGGACAGCCTCACGGCCCGCTCGTCCGCCAGCGGCAGCGCCAGCCCCGCCAGCCCGACCTCGTCCAGATAGCCCGTGTGGGTGTCCCCGGCGAGGAACGCCTTCTCCCCGAGCACCCGCACCAGCAGGTCCCGGTTCGTGGTGACCCCGTGCAGGCGCGCGGCGGCCAGCGCGCCGCGGAGCCTGCGCGCGGCGGCGGCCCGGGTCGGCGCGTACGCGATGACCTTCGCGAGCATCGGGTCGTAATGGACGCCGACCTCGCCGCCCGCCTCGTACCCGGCGTCCAGCCGCAGCCCGCCGCCCCCGGGGACGGCGAAGCGGGCGTCCACGTCCGGGACGTCGAAGGCGTGCAGGACGCCGCTGGCGGGCCGCCAGTCCAGCGCCGGGTCCTCGGCGTACAACCGGACCTCGATCGCGTGACCGGACGGCAACGGCGGCTCGTCCGGCAACCTCGCGCCCTCGGCGACCTCCAGCTGCAGCCGGACCAGGTCCAGCCCGTACACGCACTCGGTCACCGGGTGCTCGACCTGCAGCCGGGTGTTGACCTCCAGGAAGAAGAACCGGCCGTCGGGCGTGAGCATGAACTCGACCGTGCCCGCCCCGACGTACTCGATCGCCTTGGCCGCGTTCACCGCCGCCGCGCACAGCTCGGCGCGCAGCCCGGGCGTCACCGCGGGCGACGGCGCCTCCTCGACGATCTTCTGGTGGCGGCGCTGGATCGAGCACTCCCGCTCCCCCAGCGCCCAGACCGTCCCGTGCGCGTCCGCGAGGATCTGCACCTCGATGTGCCGGGCGCGTTCGAGCAGCGGCTCGCAGAACACCGTCGGGTCGCCGAACGCCGACGCCGCCTCGC
>NZ_JBFAOF010001310.1:0-1607 GCF_040675125.1 Spirillospora sp. NPDC049652
GCCATCCCGTACCGGGGGACGACCGCGCCGGGCGCGGCGGGCGTGGGCAGCGCGGTCGAGCCGTCGGTCGGCAGCGCCGTCCAGCTTCCCGCGCCCTGCCGGCTCTCCACGTAGCCCTCGGTGCGCAGCCGGTCGTAGGCGGCGGTCACGGTGGTGCGGCTGACGCCGAGGGCGGCGGCCAGGTCGCGCTCGGCGGGCAGCCGGGTGCGCAGGGCGAGCCGCCCGTCCTGGACGAGGCCGCGCACCGCGCGGGCGAGCCCCGCGTACAGCGGCCGCTCGCGCGGCACCTCGCCCAGCAGCCGGGCCAGTTGCAGTCCACTCACGTACCGCGTGCCGTTCATAAGGGCCACTTTCCCACATTGGCCCTATAGAGACCAGACCACTTACCGCCATATTGGCTGACATGAACGGACTGGCCTTGACTCTCCGCCGCCTCACCCAGCTCTACGTCGGACTGGCCCTCTACGGCTTCGGCATCTCCCTCCAGGTGGCCTCGGCCCTCGGCAACGACCCGTGGGACGTGTTCCACCAGGGCCTCGCACGCCGGTTCGGACTCTCCCTCGGCACCTGGATCATCATCGCCGGGGCGGTGGTCATGCTCGCCTGGATCCCGCTGCGGCAGCGCCCCGGCCTCGGCACGCTCAGCAACGTCCTGCTGGTCGGGCTCTTCGCCGACCTCGGCCTGTGGGCGCTGCCGCACCCGGACGGCGCCGCCCTGCGCTGGACGTACCTGCTCGCCGCGATCCTGGTCAGCGGCGTCGCCACCGGCTGCTACATCGGCGCCGGCCACGGCCCCGGCCCGCGCGACGGCCTGATGACCGGCCTGGCCGCCAGGGGCGTGCCGATCCGGGTGGCCCGCACCGGGGTCGAGCTGACCGTCCTGCTGGTGGGCTGGCTGCTCGGCGGCACGGTCGGGATTGGAACGGTCCTGTACGCCGTCCTCATCGGCCCGATCTGCCACTGGACGGTCCCGGCCCTGGCGGTCAAGCTGCCCGCTCCCGAGGAGCCCGCCACCGCGACCGAGCGCGAACCGGTCGTCGTCTAGCCGCCCCGGGCCCATCTCGCGCGGGCGCGCGGACCTACAGCGGTTCGGCGCGCTCGCTGCGGGACGCCGAGCCGACCACGGCCGCCGCGAACTCCTCGGGCAGCACGACCGTGCCGTCCTGGTACCGCAGGTCGAGCCGGTCCATCTGCCCGGACCGCCACCAGTAGACGTGCGGGCTGAGCGACCCCGGGCCCTCCTCGTAGGCGTGCTGGGCGTGCGAGTGGAGCTCGTGCGAGGCGCTCGCGGCGGCCCGGTACCGGTTGCGGGGCGACGGGTCCGCCGAGCGCAGCGGGTGGACGATCACCAGGCTGCGGTTCGGGACGGTCACCAGGGCGCCGTGCGGGCCGATGTGCAGGTACTCCTCAAGCCACGCCAGGTGGGTGGCGGTGTAGGCCGTCCAGCCGGACAGCACCGCCACCCGCACCTGGCCGAGGTCGTGCTCCTCCAGCCGGAGCGGGCCGTCCGCCCGGACGTTGGCCCGGCCCAGCATGAACAGCGAGTCGCCGGACACCGGCCAGCCGGCCGCCTCCTGCGCGGTCACCGTCCGCACGGCGGTCGGGGT
>NZ_JBFAOF010001311.1:0-1607 GCF_040675125.1 Spirillospora sp. NPDC049652
GCCCGGGCGACGACGGCGGCGACGAGCCCGGCCGCGGTCGCGGCGGCCAGGGTGCGCAGGTGGGTGTCGAGCAGGCGGTGGCCGTCCACCCGGCCCAGCCGGCGGCGCAGCAGCACGGCCGTGACGAACAGCCCGGCGGTGTAGGCGACGGCGGTGCAGGCGGCCAGCGCGACCAGCAGCCGCGCCCCGCCGGTGAACTCTGCCGCGACCAGCGCGGCGGCGACCGTGACGGCCGAGACTCCGACGCTGATCAGGGCGGGCGTGCGGGTGTCGCCGAGCGCGTAGAAGGCCCGCAGCATGATCTGGTAGCCGGCGAACGGGACGAGCGCCGGGCCGTAGGCGGCGAGCGTCTGCCCGGTCAGCCGGGCGGCCTCCGGCGAGGTGTGGCCGTGCGCGAACATCAGCGTCGTCAGGGCCGGGCCGAGCACGACCAGCGCGGCCGCGACCGGCGCGAGGGCGACGCCGGTGAGCCGCAGCCCGTGCGACAGGTCGGTGGTGACGCCCTCCAGGTCGAGGCGTCCGGCGGCCCGGCTCATCCGCGGCAGGACGCCGGTGATGACGGTGACGGCGATGACCCCGTACGGGAGCTGGAAGATCGTGGAGGCGTTGCTGTAGATCGCGAGCATGCCCTCCCCGGCGTGCGAGGCGAGCCGCGTGGACACCAGGAAGACGGCCTGCGCGGCGGCGACGGACGCGATCGTCCAGCCCGCCATCGCCGCGATGCGCCGCACCCCGATGCCGCGCGGGTCGGCGTGCAGCCGCGGCCGGAACCCGGCGCGGCGTCCGGCCACCGCGAGGACGGCCATCTGCGCGGCCACCCCGGCGCTGGTGCCGATCGACAGCAGCAGCGTCTGCGCGGTGGTGAGCGACTCGACGCTTCCGGCGCCGCCGACCAGGACGAACGCCAGCCCGGTGGCGGTCACGACGAGGTTGTTGGCGACCGGCGCCCACATCGGGGCGGTGAGGCGTCCGCGCGCGTTCAGGACGGCCGCCAGGGTGGCGCTGACGCCGTAGAACAGGATCTGCGGCATGAAGAACCGGGTGAACAGCACGGCCAGGTGGCGCTGGGGCGGCGCGAATCCGGAGACGGTGGCGTCCACGATCAGCGGCGCGGCGACCACGGTGACGATCACGACCGCGCCCAGCCCGTAGACCACCAGCGAGAGCAGCCGCTGGGCGAACAGGTCGGCCTCCTCCTCGCGGCCGGGCCGGGACGCCTGCCGCACCAGCAGCGGGACGACGACGCTGGCGACCGCGCCGCCCATCACCAGCTCGTAGATCGTGTTGGGGGTGACGTTGGCGGCGGTGTAGGCGTCCAGCAGCCGGGTGCCGAGGCCGAGCGCGGCCACCAGCACCAGCGTCCGGACGAACCCGGTGATCCGCGACACGGCGGTCGCGACCGCCATGGCGCGCCCGGTGCGCAGCAGTTCGCTCATCGTGGCCGCCCCCCTTCCGTCCGTGCCAGGTTAGGCGACCGGGGGAGACGCGGGGCGGCGGCCCGGACCGCTCCGGGCCGGACCGCCGCACCGCAGGGGTCAGACGGACTTCTGGTAGGAGCGGAAGGTGGCGACGGAGATGCCGACGCACACCACCGCCAGGGCGAGCAG
>NZ_JBFAOF010001312.1:0-1603 GCF_040675125.1 Spirillospora sp. NPDC049652
CGCGCGGACGGTGACCGCCGCCGAGGTCGCGGTGGCGCTGCTGATCGTCCTGCCCTGGACCGCGCGGATCGGCGCCGTCTGCTCGGCGGCGCTGTTCGGCGGGCTGCTGCTCGCGCAGGTCTCGGTGCTGCGGCGCGGGCTCCGCGTGGACTGCGGCTGTTTCGGCCGTCCCGGGCGGACGACGCTGGTCGGGCCGGTGAGCCTGGCGCGGGCGGGCGCGATGATCGTGCTCTCGGCCATGGCGGCGTTCGCTCCCGGATTCTCCGTGTCCGGGCTGCCGCTCGCCTTCTGCTATCTGCTGGTCGTCGCCGGGCTCGGGCTGGTGCTGCGGCCTGGGCCGGTCCCGGTGCCGTCCGCGGCGGAGACGCCGACACCGCGCGGGCCGCGTGCCGGGGACGAGTTCGTGCTGGCGGGCGGGCTCTCGGCGCGGGGACGGACGACGCTGTTCGCCCTGGTCGCGCCCACCTGCGGGACCTGCCTGGACGCGCTGCCCGCCTTCGCCGAAGCGGCCGGGCACGTGCCGGTCGTCGTGGTGACCCCGTTCGAGGAGCACGGGGAGACGGCCGCGCTGCGGCGGGGCGGCCTCCCCGTCCTCGTCGATCCGGACGTCTTCGCCGCCAACGGCGTGCCGTGGCCGCCCTACGCGGTCCTCGCCGACGCGTCCGGGACCGTCCTCACGGCCGGGCCGGCCGACTCTCCGGGACGGCTGGCGGCACTGCTGCACGAGGCGAGCGCCGTCCCGGCGACCACCACGCCCGCTCCCCCAGCAGGCGCATGACGGCGGGCACCAGCAGGCCCCGCACGACGGTCGCGTCCACGACCACCGCCACGATCAACCCGACCCCGATGACCTGCATGAACACGATGCCGGACGCCAGGAACCCGGCCACCACCACGACCATCAGCAGCGCCGCGCCGCTTATCACCGTCGTGGTGCGGCGCACGGCCGCCGCGATCGCCTCGGCCGGGTCGGCGGCGCGGGCGCGCTCCTCGCGGATCCGGGCGAGCAGGAACACCTCGTAGTCCACGGCGAGGCCGAACGCGATCGCGACGATCAGGACCGGGAAGTCGGCGTCCACCGCGCCGACCGGCGTGAAGCCGAGGACGCCGGAGAACCAGCCGTCCTGGAAGACCAGCTTGACCACGCCGAACGCCGCCGACAGCGACAGCAGGTTCAGCAGCACCGCCTTGACCGGCAGCACGACCGAGCCGAACGCGCCGAACAGCACGGCGAACGCCACCAGCGCCACGAACCCCAGCATCCACGGCACCCGCACGCCGATCATGTGGACGATGTCCACGCGCGACGCGGGCATGCCGGTGAACAGCGCCCGCGTGCCGGGCGGCGGCGGCATCGCGCGCAACTCGTGCACAGTGCGGACGGCCTGACGGGACATCGGGTCGAAGGCGTAGCCGACGGAGATCCGCGCCTGGTCCCCCGACGTCCCGGTGACGGCGGCGGTGCGCACTCCCGGCACGTCCGCGAGGCGGCGGGCGTAGGCGTCGAGGGCGGGACGTCCGGCGGGGCCCTCGACCACGGCGGTGATCTGCTTGGCGGGATCGGCGGCGAAGCGGTCGCCGAGCTGGCGCGTGACGGTGCGGG
>NZ_JBFAOF010001313.1:0-1602 GCF_040675125.1 Spirillospora sp. NPDC049652
GCCGTCCGGCAGCGCGCCCGGTACAGCAAGCTCATGGCGGACGGCGGGCTCGGCGACGGCGACCTCGACGCCTGGCTCCGCGACGTCGAGGAGGCGACGCACCGGGCGCTGCTCGACCTCGGAGCCGCGACCGGCGCGCAGCTCAGCGCGGCCGAGCCGCGGCTGCGGTCCAAGATCGTGATGGCCCGCGGCAAGTCCTACGAGTCCACGACCGGCATCACGACCTGGGTGCTGGTCACGCTGGGCTGCCAGGGGCGCATCGTCCGGGGCCGCCCGAACGGGACGTGGCTCAGCAGCCAGTACATGTGGTCGCCGGTCGAGACGTGGCTCCCGGACGGCGTCGCGGCGATGCCGGTGGACGAGGCGCGCGCCGAGGTCGTCCGCCGCTACCTGCGCACGTTCGGCCCGGCGACCGCGCTCGACGTGAAGTGGTGGACGGGCTGGACGGCCGGCGAGGTGAAGAAGGCCCTCGCCGGACTGGACACCGCCGAGACCGACGCGGGCCTGGTCCTCGCCGACGACCTGGAGCCGGTGCCGTCCCCCGAGCCGTGGGCGGCGCTGCTGCCCGCGCTGGACGCCACCCCGATGGGCTGGAAGGAACGCGACTTCTACCTCGACCCCGCACATGTCCCGGCGCTGTTCGACCGCAACGGCAACATCGGCCCGTCGGTGTGGTGGGACGGCCGTATCGTCGGCGGCTGGGGCCAGGACGCCGACGGCGCCGTCGTGTTCCGCCTCCTCGAAGACGCCGGCGCCGACGCGAGGGCCGCCGTCGAAGCCGAGGCGGAACGAATCACGACCTTCCTCGCCGGCGTCCGCATCACCCCAAGGTTCCGAACCCCCCTAGAACGCGAACTCTCCTCCTGACCGGCCTCCCGCGTCCGCGAGGTGTCCGTTGCGCTGGTGCCATACCTCGGGGCGGCGGGCCGTGGGGGGTCGGCTCGTCGCCCCGGAGGGGCGGGTCAGCCGGCCTTGGCCGCTCGGGCGATGAGGCCGGCGATCACTTGGGCGGTCTCGGGCGGGTGCTGGGACAGCCACCGCAGGACGGCCCGGTCGTAGTCGCCGAGCTCGATGTCGTACTGCCCGCACACCGTGACCAGGAGGTCGTGGGTACGGGCGCGCACCACGCCCCTTTTGGCGTGTGAGGCGTAGATGTCACGCACTTCCATGTAGGCGTCGTTCTCGGTCTCGTAGGGTCCGCTCATCTCAACCTCCCAGTTCCTTCTACCTCTCTTCGCCGGAACGGGCCATGGGTTTCCCGGTGGGGCGGCGGGAGCTCGCGGGTGGCATCCGCCTGCCTGCCGCGGGAGGCGATCAAAGGCTTACGGTGTGCCCATACTTCGGGAGAGGGGTGCTGCGGATGGCGTTGCCCGAATTGGTGCCGGGAGTGTTGCCGCCCGAGGCGGAACGGTTGCGCGGGGAGGTGCGCGGGTTCCTCGCGGCGGCGGAGTTCGAGCCGCGGTGCGACTCGTGGCTGACCGGCGCGGATCCCGCGTTCAGCCGGGAGCTCGGTGCGCGCGGCTGGCTCGGGCTCACGCTGCCGGCCGAGTACGGCGGGCACGGGCGGTCGGCGCTGGAGCGGTTCGTGGTGATCGAGGAGCT
>NZ_JBFAOF010001314.1:0-1602 GCF_040675125.1 Spirillospora sp. NPDC049652
CCGAGCCCGCGCAGAGGAAGTCCGGACGGCTCGTCTCGGTGGCGGACGCCGCCGCCCCCCGGCCGCCCGCGATCGCGCCCCTCAGCCGCTCCCTGACACCGCACCTGCTCGTCGCCGGGCCCGGCACCCTGCCGCCCGACGCCGTCGCCAAGGTGCGCCGCCTGAAGGGCGTCGCGGGGGCGACCGTCGTGGACGCCGCCCGCGCCCAGGTCGCCGGACGGCAGGTCGGGCTGCTCGGCGTGGACCCGTCGGACTTCCGCGCCTACGTGCCCCGGCAGAGCGGCGCGTCCGACCAGCTCTGGCAGACGGTCGCGACCGGCGGCCTCGCCGTCTCGTTCGCCATGTCCCAGGACGGCTCGGTGCCGCTCGGCCAGGTCGTCCCGGCGGGCAGCGCGTCGCGTCCGGGACGGCTGCGGGTCTCGGCGTACGCCGCGCTCGGCATCGACGACGTCGACGCGGTCGTGTCCCGCGGCCAGGCCCGCGCGCTCGGCATGCCGGACGGCAACGCGCTGGTGCTCAGCGCGCCGAAGCTCGACCCGGACAAGCTGGAGAAGCAGATCAAGCGGATCCTGCCGAAGGGCACCAAGGTCGCGGTGCTGAACGCCCCCGCCAAGCCCGTCCGGGACGCCGCCCCGAAGGCGCAGCCGAAGGTGTCCGGACGCCCCGACGGCGCGTCCACCGCCCGCTCCCTGATCACCGGCAACACCGTCACCCCGACGATGCGCGACGTCGTGCTGGAGATCGACCGCATGTTCGGCCCGTTCCCGACGATCGGCTGCTACCGCGGCGGCGCGGACGCCCAGGACCACGCCGACGGCCGCGCCTGCGACTTCATGGAGAGCGGCGGCGGGGCCATGCCGAGCGCGTCGGCGCAGCGGCACGGCGACCAGGTCGCCGCGTACGCCGTCGCGAACGCCTCCCGCCTCGGCGTCTCCTACGTCATCTGGAAGCAGCACATCTGGAACATCGCGCGGGCGTCGGAGGGGTGGCGGCCGATGGCCGACCGGGGCGGCATCACCGCCAACCACTACGACCACGTGCACATCTCCGTCCTCCGCTGACCCGGGGCGCGTCCGACGTGGGCGCGTCCGACGCGCGGGCGGATCACCCGGCGGGCGTCAGGGAAGCGCCTGCTCGCACCAGACGGCCTTGCCGGTGGCGGTGCGGCGGACGCCCCAGCGGCGCGCGAGCCGCCCGACGACGTGCAGGCCGCGCCCGGTCTCGGTGAGCGCGGAGTCGTCGGGCTCGTACGTCCCGCGCACCCGCGGCCGGCCGTCCGAGGAGTCCTGCACCTCGCACAGCAGGCCGCCCTCGCGGACCAGGCGCAGCGTGACCCGGCCACCGGCGTGCCGGATCGCGTTGGTGACCAGCTCGGACGCCAGCAGCGCGGTCGAGTCGGCCAGCTCCGGCAGCTCCCAGCGGGCCAGCCGGTCGCGGACCAGGCCGCGGGCGCGGCGCACCGCGGCGGCCTCGGCGGGCAGCTCCCAGCTGACGTGGTGGGACGCCGGGATGCGGCGCAGCCGCGCGACGAGCATCGCGATGTCGTCGCGGTGCCGGTCGTCGTAGACGCCGCCGAGCGCGGCGTCGCAGAGGTCGTGCAGC
>NZ_JBFAOF010001315.1:0-1595 GCF_040675125.1 Spirillospora sp. NPDC049652
AGATACGCTCACCGAGCTGGCCGTCGGCGCGGGCCTCACCGCCCGCGAGACGCACGGCGTGCGGATCTTCGCCGACCTGGTCCCGAGCGCCCTGCTGGACGACGTGGGCGCCGCCGAGGACCTGGTCGCCCTGGAGCGCGCCGCGTCCGTCCACCCCGTGCTGCGCGAACTGGCCACCCAGCTGCACCTGGTCGCCGAACGCCCATGACCGCCTCCGCACCCGCCCTGAACGGCCGGAATGTCGGTCCGGGCGTCTAGGTTGGGGGCATGAGCCGCAAGCAGCAGCTGCACCGCCCCGGGCAGCCGCCCGGACCGCCCGGGGACGACACGGGCTGCTCGATCCTGCACGTCGACATGGACGCGTTCTTCGTGAGCGTCGAGCTGCTCGACCGGCCCGACCTGCGCGGCCGCCCGGTGGTCGTCGGCGGCGTCGGCGGCCGGGGCGTGGTGTCGGCGGCGTCCTACGAGGCCCGCGAGTACGGCGTCCACTCGGCGATGCCGATGTCGCGGGCGCGGCGGCTGTGCCCGCAGGCGGTCGTCCTGCCGCCCCGGCACGAGCGGTACACCGCGGTCTCCCGGGCCGTCTTCGAGATCTTCCGGTCGATGACGCCGCTGGTCGAGCCGCTCTCGGTGGACGAGGCGTTCCTCGACGTCGCGGGCGCGCGCAAGCTGTACGGCCGGCCCGCCGAGATCGCCCGGCTCATCCGCGCGAAGGTGTACGAGCAGCAGGGCGTCACCTGCTCGGTCGGCGTCGCGCCCACCAAGTTCGTGGCGAAGCTGGCCTCCACCCGCTGCAAGCCGGACGGCCTCATGGTCGTCCCCGCGGACGGCGTCGAGGAGTTCCTGCACGCGCTGCCCGTCGCGGCGCTCTGGGGCGTCGGCGAGCGCACCGAGCAGCAGCTCACCCGCCTCGGCCTGCGCAGCGTGGGGCAGCTCGCCCGGGTCCCGCTCGCGACGCTCCAGCGCGAGCTGGGCAACGCCCTCGGCGGCCACCTGCACGAGCTCGCGTGGGGCCGCGACCCGCGCCCGGTCGTCCCGGAGAACGTGGACAAGAGCATCGGCGCGGAGGAGACCTTCGACACCGACCTCGACGACCCGGACGAGATCCGCCGCGAGCTGCTGCGGCTGGCCGAGAAGGTCGGCGCGCGGCTGCGCGCGGGCGGCCACGCCGGGCGCACGGTGAGCGTCAAGCTCCGCGACGGCGACTTCAAGACGATCACCCGCGCGCGGACCCTGCGCGAGCCCACCGACCTCGCGAGAGTGATCTATGTCACAGCGTGCGAGCTCTATGAGGCGTCCGGCTGGGATCGGGTACGACTCCGGCTGGTGGGCGTGCGGGTGGAGAACCTGACGTCCGCCGCCGACGCTCCCCGGCAGCTGGCACTGGACGAACCGGAGACGGGCTGGCGGGAGGCGGAACGGGTGATCGACCAGGTCGCGAGCCGGTTCGGCCACGGCGCGGTCCGTCCCGCCGCACTGGTGCGGCGCGGGGGCACCCCTCTCCCCTCCGTGCCCGCCGGGCGGGCGGGCGCCGCCCGGTCGGAAGAGCCCACGTCGGAACTCCCGTCACCAACACACCAATCGGGGTTTGCGGG
>NZ_JBFAOF010001316.1:0-1591 GCF_040675125.1 Spirillospora sp. NPDC049652
CGCCGAGGTGGCGTCCACGCTGCCCGACACCCCCGCCGACCGGCTGAACGTCCCGTCCGGAGCGGTCATCACGGCCTTGGACGGCGAGCCGGTCGACTCCCCCAACACGCTCACCGACCTGTTGCTGCTCCGGCACCCCGGCGACCGGGTCGCGCTGACCTACCGGGTGCCCGGCGGGCAGCCGGTCACCCAGCAGCTCAAGCTCGCGGCCGGCCCGCCGCAGTAGCCGGTGACACCGCGAACGCCCCGCCCCCGGGAGGGGCGTTCGTGCTGGTCGGACGCCTGCGGTGCCGCTTCGGGACGAAAAGGTGCGAGAGTGGGAGGGAGCAGTTCCGAGGGCCAGAAATGAGTGTGGACGATGAGCCGTGAGGCGCCGCGTGAGGACTTCGACGACTCCCGGATGAAGATCGCGAAGCCGAAGCGGTGGGCGGCGGGCGTGCCGGGCGTGACCGCCGCGCTGCGCGACTCCTACGAGCAGATGGGCGTGAAGCGCACGGCGCTGACCCTGCTCAGGGTCAACCAGAAGGACGGGTTCGACTGCCCCGGGTGCGCCTGGCCCGAGGGTGATCACCGGCACACCGCCGAGTTCTGCGAGAACGGCGCGAAGGCGGTCGCCGAGGAGGCCACCACCCACCGCGTCACCCGCGAGTTCTTCGCCGCGCACACCGTCGCCGAGCTGGGCGGGCGCACCGACCACTGGCTGGGCCGGCAGGGCCGGCTGACCGAGCCCATGGTCCTGCACCCGGGCTCGGAGCACTACGAGCCGATCTCCTGGGACGAGGCGTTCGGCCTGGTCGCGGACGAGCTGAACGCCCTCGGCTCCCCCGACGAGGCCGTCTTCTACACCTCGGGCCGCACCAGCAACGAGGCCGCGTTCGCCTACCAGCTGTTCGTCCGCGCGTTCGGCACCAACAACCTGCCGGACTGCTCGAACATGTGCCACGAGTCATCCGGCTCGGCGCTGACCGAGACGATCGGCATCGGCAAGGGGTCGGTGCTGCTGGACGACCTCTACCAGGCCGACCTGGTCCTCGTCGTCGGGCAGAACCCCGGCACGAACCATCCGCGCATGCTGTCGGCGCTGGAGAAGGCGAAGAAGGCGGGCGCGCGGATCGTCGCCGTGAACCCGCTTCCCGAGGCGGGGCTGATCCGGTTCAAGAACCCGCAGCTGCCGTCCGGCGTGGTCGGCAAGGGCACCAGGCTCGCCGACCGGTTCCTGCAGATCCGGGTGAACGGTGACCTGGCCCTGTTCCAGGCGCTCAACCGGCTGCTGCTCGAATCGGACGTCCCGGACGCGATCGACCGGGCGTTCATCGAGGAGCACACCCACGGGTTCGACGCGTTCGCCGACCACGTGCGGACGGCGGACTGGGACGACGTCCTCGCCGCGACCGGCCTGACCCGGGGCGAGATCGCCGCGACGCTCGGCGACGTCCTCGCGGCGAAGCGGATCGTGGTGTGCTGGGCGATGGGCCTGACGCAGCACCGCAACTCGGTGCCGACGATCCGCGAGGTCGTGAACTTCCTGCTGCTGCGCGGCAACATCGGCCGTCCGGGCGCGGGCGTGTGTCCGGTGCGCGGCCACTCCAAC
>NZ_JBFAOF010001317.1:0-1587 GCF_040675125.1 Spirillospora sp. NPDC049652
CTCGCCCCCGGCGACGACGACGGGCACGCCCGACTGCGCGAGCGCGCGGCGCAGCGTCGGCACCTGCCGCACCGCGCTCCGGACGAGCACCGCCATCCGCGACCAGGGCACGCCGTCCAGCAGGTGGGCGCGGCGCAGCTCGTCGGCGACGAGCGCCGCCTCCTGGCTCTCCGAGTCGGCGATGACGGCGCGGACCTCGCCCGCGATCTGCTCGTCCGCCTCGCTCGGCGCGCCCTCCGCGGCGGCCGCGTCAGGGAGTTCGGACGGGTGGCGGAGGGCCCGGTGCTCGGCGGCGAGGGCCGTCCCGGCGGGGAGGCGGCGCGCGATGCGGCGGGACGCGGCGAGCACCTCGGGCGCCATCCGGCGGGACGTGCGCAGCGCGACGACCGGCGCGGGCTCGCCGGACGGCGTGCGGAAGCGCTGCGGGAACTCCAGGATGCCGCGCACGTCCGCGCCCCGGAAGCCGTAGATCGACTGGTCCGGGTCGCCGACGACGACGAGGTCGCGGCCGTCGCCCGCCAGGTGCCGCAGCAGCGCCTCCTGGGCGGGGTCGGTGTCCTGGTACTCGTCCACGAACACCGCGTCGTAGGCGTCCCGCTCGCGGATCCGGACCTCCTCGTCGGCCAGCGTCCCGGCCGCGATGTGGATCAGCTCGCCGTAGTCGAAGGTCGGCGTCGGGTCGAGCGCGAACCGGTCGCCGTAGCGGTCGATGAACCCGGCGACCGCGGGCCAGTCGTCGCGGCCGCGCAGCCTGCCGAGGTGCTCCAGGTCCTCCGGGAGGACGCCGCGCTCGCCCGCGCGCAGCATGAAGTCGCGCAGCTCCTCGGCGAACCCGCGGGTGGCGAGGGTCTCGTGCAGCCGCTGCGGCCAGTCGCGCGCGCCGTCCATCAGCTCGCCCTGGAGCAGCCGCCGGACCTCCAGCAGCTGCTCGGGGCCGGTCAGCAGCCGCGGCGCGGGCTCGTCGTTGAGGACGGCGTCGCGGCGCAGCAGCGCGTAGGCGTAGCTGTGGAAGGTGAGGGCGAGCGGCGTGCGGGTGGTGCGGCGCAGCCGGCCGGTGATCCGCTCGCGCAGCTCCCCGGCGGCCTTGCGGCTGAAGGTGAGCACGAGCACCCGCTCGGGATCGACGCCCCGGTTCTCGATCCGGTCGACGACGGCCTCGACGATCGTGGTGGTCTTGCCCGTGCCCGGCCCGGCCAGCACCAGCAGCGGACCGCCCGCATGCTCGACCACCGCGCGCTGCCGCTCGTCCAGAGCGGGCGCGGCGGTACGCGCGGGACCCGTGCGGCGCACGAGACGATAGGAGGCTGCTGACACGACCCTCAATTGCAGCAGATGATCAGGACTCCCCCGACCACCTCCGCCGCATGTCGCCCATGTGCCGCAGGGTGAGCGTCCGGCCACACATCCCCCACCTGGGGCGGGACGCCCCATCGTCGCGGCCCCCGGGCGTCCCGGCCCGCGCCGCGACGCGTTCGGCATGGGTTCAGCCGCCGTTCGGCGTCTTTCCGGCCGGCCGGGGAGTTTCAGCCGGGATCAGCGGGCACGTTGGCGGTACGGTGCCCGCAGATCGGCGCCCGCGGCGCGGCG
>NZ_JBFAOF010001318.1:0-1583 GCF_040675125.1 Spirillospora sp. NPDC049652
GGCACCGGCAACGTCGGGCGGCACGCCCTCGCCGGCATCACCGCCCGCCCCGACCTGGAACTCGTCGGCGTCTGGACGTCCACCCCCGCCAAGGCCGGACGCGACGCCGGGGAGCTGTGCGGGATCGGCCCGGTGGGCGTCGCCGCGTCCGGCGACGAGGACGAGATCCTCGCGCGCCGCGTGGACTGCGTCGTCTACACGTGCATGGCCGACGTCCGCATCCAGGAGGCCCTGGACGACCTGGAGCGGCTGCTGCGCACGGGCGTGGACGTCGTGTCCGCCAGCCCGGTGTTCCTGCAGTTCCCCGACCAGGTCATCCCGGACGCGATGATCGCCCCGATCCGCGCGGCGGCGGCCGAGAGCGGCGCGTCGCTGTTCGTCAACGGAGTGGACCCCGGGTTCGCCAACGACGTGCTGCCGATCGTGCTGTCGGGGATCAGCGAGCGGATCGACCAGGTCCGCTGCATGGAGATCCTCAACTACGCCACCTACGACCAGGGCACCGTCCTGTTCGACATCATGGGCTTCGGCCGTCCGCTGGAGGACACGCCGATGCTGCTGCTGCCGGGCGTGCTGACCATGGGCTGGGGAAGCGTCGTCCGGCAGCTCGCCGCCGCCCTGGACGTCGAGCTCGACGAGGTCGAGGAGCACCACGTCCGGCTGCCCGCGCCCGAGACGTTCGAGATCGCGTCCGGGACGATCGAGAAGGGCACGGCCGCCGCGCTGCGCTTCGAGGTGCGCGGCATGTCCGGCGGCCGGCCCGTGATCGTCCTGGAGCACGTGACCCGGCTGCGCGACGACCTCGCGCCCGACTGGCCGCGCCCGTCCGGGCAGGGCTGCTACCGCGTCGAGCTCACCGGCGAGCCGAACTACACGCTCGACCTGCGGCTGCTCGGCTCGGACGGCGACCACAACACCGCCGGGCTGAAGGCGACCGCGATGCGGCTGGTCAACGCGGTCCCGGCGGTCGTGGCGTCGCCGCCCGGCCTGCTCACCGCGCTCGACCTGCCGCTCATCCCGGGGCGCGGGCTGGTCAACCCAGGTGCTTGAGGCGCGGCCACAGCTCCGGCCAGGGCATCCGCTGCCCCCGGCACACCCAGATCGGCTTGCCCTGCTCCTGGTTGTCCAGGCGGACGCCGTCGTCGACGCGCCCGGCGACGGTCACGGACGTCCAGTAGGGGAGTAGCGCGTCCGCCGACTCCGGGCCGACCACGACCGTCGGGCCGCCGCTGTCGGCAGGACGCCCGAAGTACCAGAACCCGTTGTGCCCGCTGTACGCGCGCGGCAGCCCGTACCTCCGGCCGTACCGGTCGATCGCCCCGGCCTCGCCGTAGTTCCCGGTCAGCAGCGTCGCGCGCGAACGGTCCGGCAGGTGGTCGTAGACGTCCGCGACCCGCGCGACGAAGCGCGGCCATCCGACCATCTCCGCCGAGTCCACGTTGATGACCGGCTGCGGTGTCGTGTGCAGCACGCGGACGGGATAGACCGGCAGCGTGAGCGCGACCGTGACCAGGCCGAGGACGGCGATCGCGGGCCGGGTGAGCGTCCAGTTCCACCCGCGCGGCGCGGACCACCGCAGTCAC
>NZ_JBFAOF010001319.1:0-1583 GCF_040675125.1 Spirillospora sp. NPDC049652
GCATCCCGCTCGCGATCGAACTGGCCGCCGCCCGGCTCCGCGCGCTCACCCCCGCGCAGGTCGCGGCCCGGCTCGGCGACCGGTTCCGGCTGCTCACCGGCGGCAGCCGCAGCGCGCTGCCCCGGCACCGCACGCTGCGCGCGGTCGTGGACTGGAGCTGGGAACTGCTGGACGACGCCGAACGCACCGTCCTCGCCCGCATGTCGGTGTTCGCGAGCGGCGCGACGCCCGAGGCCGCCGAGCGGGTCTGCGGCCGGGACCTGCCCGCCGACGTCATCGACGTCATCGCGTCCCTGGTGGACAAGTCCCTGGTCATGGCCGACGGCGACGCCGAGCCGCGCTACCGGCTGCTGGAGACCGTCCGGGTGTACGCCCGCGAGCGGCTGGACGAGACCGGCGAGACCGCCGCCACCCGCGCCGAGCACGCCGCGCACTACCTGGAACTCGCCGAGACCGCCGAACCCCAGCTGCGCCGGAGCGACCAGCTCCTGTGGATCGAGCGGCTCACCGCCGAGCGCGACAACTTCAACGCCGCCTTCCAGACCGTCGTGGACACCCGGGACGTCCGGACGGGCCTGCGCCTGGTGACGGCGCTGGTCTGGTTCTGGCTGATGCGCGACCTGGAGCGGGAGGCGTGCGCGTGGGCCACCGCCGTCCACCGGATCGCCGGGGACGAACCGCCGCCCGGCCTCGGCGAGGAGTACGCGATCTGCGTGTTCACCGGGACGGCCGTCGCGTCCGCCAGCGGGGAGGGCATCGCCCCCCAGTTGTTCGGCGACACCATCCTCGACCTGCTGCGCTTCCTGCCCGAGCGGCCGAGGCACCCGATGGCGGTGGCCGCCCGCCCGGTCGCGCGGCTGTTCGCCGCCGACCTGCCCGCCGCCGCGGAGGGCTTCCGCGGACTCGTCGACCACCCCGACCCGTGGATCGGCTCGATCGCCAAGACCATGCTGACGTTCAACGCGCTGCACGAGGGCGACCTGGACGCCGCCCAGGAGCTCGCCCAGCAGTCCTACGGCGAGTTCCGCGATCTGGGCGACCGGTTCGGCATGGGCGTCACCTCGCTCGTCCTGCTGCAGATCTCGCTGAGCCGGGGAAAGCCGGAGGAGGCGATCGCGTACGGCGAGGAGGCCCGCCGCTACTCGGCGCAGGGCGTCAACCCCGAACAGGGCTCGATCGTCCTCATCAACCTCGCCGAGGCGCGCGCCCAGCTCGGCGACATCGAGCGCGCCCACCGGGAGCTCGCCGAAGGCATCCGCACCGCGCTCCGCACCGGCGAGTACGCGGACGCGACCAGGGGCTACCTCACGCAGGCCGAGCTGTACCAGGACGCGGGCGACCTCGCGTCCGCCCGGGCCGCCGCCGAACTCGCCCTGGACCTGGTCGAGCCGCGCGTCTCCCGCGGCGACTTCCGCCAGGCCGGGACGCTCACCTACAGCAGGCTCGGAACCCTCGCCGCCCTTGAGGGCGACATCGGGCGCGCGGTCGAGTGGCACGCTCGCGCGCTGGAGCACATCGACCCGAAGTCGCTGCTGGTCAACCACTCGCTGGCCAAGGTCGTCGAGGGCCTCGCGGTGCTCGCC
>NZ_JBFAOF010001320.1:0-1583 GCF_040675125.1 Spirillospora sp. NPDC049652
CTCGCGGGCCGGGACCGCGCTGCACCTGCGCGCCGCCGAGCTGCTGCACCACGACGGCGCGCCCGCCGAGGCCGTCGCCGACCGCCTGGTCGCCGCCGACCGCGCCGCCGCCACGTGGGCGGTGGCGGTGCTGCGCGAGGCCGCCGGGCAGGCGCTGGCCGAGGGCCGCGCCCCCGACGCGGTGGACCGGCTCCGCCTCGCGCTGCGCGAGTGCACCGCGGACCGCCGCCCCCTCGTCCGGTTCGAGCTGGCCCGCGCCGAATGGCAGATCGACCCGGCCACCGCCGGGCGGTACCTGTCCGACCTCGCCCGTGACGCCCGCGCGGGACGGCTCCCGGCCGACGCGGTGGTCACCCTCGTCACCTGGATGCTGTGGCTCGGCCGGGCCGAGGAGGTGACGGACGTGATGGTAGAGGCGTCCCGCGCGACCGGCGCGGTCGCGGCGGAGCCCGGCGGCGTCGCCGAGCGGCTGCGCGTCCCGGAGAGCTGGGTGCGCTACGCCTATCCCGGCCTCGCCGGAGGCACCACGCCCGCCGGCCCGGCGGGCACGGACCCGGCACCGGACGCGCTGTCGGATTCGACTCCTGGGGCGGTGTCCGGTCCGGCGTCCGGTGCGGTGTCCGGTTCGGCGTGGTCGGGGAGGGACGGGGACGATGGCCGCGGCGGTCTGACCGGCTCCTGGCCGGGGCCGGGCGCCGACGCCGGATGGGGGACGCGCGAGCGCATCGTCGCGGCGGTCGAGGAGACCCTCCGGCACGCCGGACTCGGTTTCGGGCACCTGACCCGCATCGCGGTCATCGTCGCGCTGATCCACGCCGGGGAGCCGGACGAGGCCGAACGCTGGTGCGACGCGCTGGACCGCGAGGAGGGACGCCGGCCGCCCCTGGCCGACGCGCTGGTGCTGGTGCTGCGCGCGCTCATCCACCACCGCCGTGGCGAGCCGGACGCGGCGCGCCGGTGCGCCTCCGGCGCCTTCGACCTGCTCCCGGCGCGCGGCTTCGGCATCTTCGTCGGCGTCCCGCTCGCCATCATGGTGGAGGCGCTGACGGTGACCGGGCGGCTCACCGAGGCCGGCGCGCTGCTTCGGCGGCCGCTGCCGGAGGCGCTGTTCGGAAGCCCGCTCGTCCTGCCCTACCTGCGGGCCCGGGGCCGCTACCAGCTGGCGTCCGGACGGCCGCGTTCGGCGCTGACCGAGTTCCTGGCCTGCCGGGACCTGATGGCGTCCTGGGGCGTGGACCTGCCCTGCGTGGCGCCCTGGCGCACCGACCTGGCCGAGGCGCACCTCGCCCTGGGCGACCCGGACACCGCCCACCGGCTGGCCGTCGAGCAGCTCGCGCTGCTGTCGCCGGGGGAGACCGGCGGCCGGGGCGCGACCCTGCGGGTGCTGGCGCTCGCGCTGCCGCACGACCGGCGGCTCTGGCCGCTCGCGGAGGCCGTGGAGCTCTTGGAACGATCCCCCGACCGGGTCGAGCTCGCCCGCGCGCTCGCCGACCTCGCCGACCACCACCGGACGGCCGGACGCCGCGCCAGCGCCGCGGCCCTGGCCCGCCGCGCCCGCGCGCTCGCCGACGAGTGCGGCGTGG
>NZ_JBFAOF010001321.1:0-1582 GCF_040675125.1 Spirillospora sp. NPDC049652
AGCCGCCGCACCTGACACCGCGCCTGACACCGCGCCTGACGCCGCGCCCGCCCGGGCTCAGCGCCTGCGGCGGATCTTGATGTCGCGCATGTCGGTGACGGCGATCTTCAGGACGCTGTAGGGGTGGCCGTGGGCGTCGAGCGCGGCCAGGGCGGCGAGGCCCGCGTCGTCCTCGCCGTCGTCCGGGCCCGCCGGGACCTCGACGCGGAAGGTGAAGACGGAGAACGAGCCGTCGCAGCTGAAGGTGCCGCGCTCGGTGAAGGCGACGCCGAACGGGTCGCCGCCGCGGAGCGCGGCACGGGCCGCGTCGTCCAGTCCGCCGAACTTGCCGCGCACGGACACGCGGAACACGTTCATCTCGGGTCGTCCCCTTCCGGGCGGGTCGCGTAGGTGAGGACGCGGTCGCCGAGCAGCGACTCCATGACGTCCAGCAGGTCGAGCATGGCGGCGGCGATCTCGCCGGGCCCCTCGTCGCGGGCGGTGCGCTCGGCGATCTCGGCGAACATCGTCTCCTGCGCCCAGGCGATCTGCGCGGCGACGAGCCGGGGCACCGGGTCGCCGGGGGACGCGCCGGACGCGGCGGCGAGCTCGGCGGTCAGGGCCGCGCGCATGTCCGCGCCGAGCCGGTCGAACCGGGCGAGCAGCGTCGGCGACTCGCGCACCATCCGCATGAACCGGCCGTAGCCGAGGGTGAGGCCGACGCTGCGGTCGCGGCGGCGCAGCTCCTCGCGCAGGTTCCGCAGGACGGCCCGGGCCGCCGACTCCCCCGGCGCGCGGTCGCGGACGAACGCGGCGAGCCGGTCGGCGGACGCCTCGTCGCCCCGCGGGAGGACGAGGTCCTCCTTGGCGACGAAGTAGTTGTAGACGGTCTTCACCGACACGTCCGCGGCCTCGGCGATCTCGGCGATCGTGACCGCCTCGAAGCCGCGCTCCACGAACAGCCGGGTGGCGACCTCGGCGAGGTGCCGCCGGGTCGCGTGCTTCTTCCGTTCCCGCAGGCTCTCCGTCACCCCGCCACCTTACATGGCATGCGAAACTTTCAGTCGATTGTATTTTTCGCATGCGTTGTGCTTTCCTGTCGGGCATGACCCCTCCCGTCCTCGACGTCCACGGGCTGAGCCGCACGTTCCGGCTGCGGTCCGGGCCCGTCCACGCGGTCCGCGGCATCGACCTGTCGGCGGAGCGCGGCGAGATCCTCGGCGTGCTCGGCCCCAACGGCGCCGGCAAGACCACCGCCGTCCGGATGCTCGCCACGCTGCTGCCCCCGTCCGGCGGCCGCGCCTCCGTCGCGGGCCGCGACCTGCTCGCCGACCCCGCCGGAGTGCGGGCCCGGATCGGCTACGTCGCCCAGTCCGGCGGCCTCGACCCGAACTGCCCGGCGGGCGAGGAACTGGTGACGCAGGGCCGCATGCACCGGCTCTCGCGCGCCGAGTCCGGGACCCGCGCCGCCGAGCTCGCCGCCGACCTGGACCTGACCGGCCTGCTGGACCGCCCGACCGCCGCGCTCTCCGGCGGCCAGCGCCGCCGTCTGGAGCTCGCGCTCGGCCTGGTGAACCGCCCCGAGGTGCTGTTCCTGGACGAG
>NZ_JBFAOF010001322.1:0-1577 GCF_040675125.1 Spirillospora sp. NPDC049652
GCGGCGAACGCGGACCGGTCGCTGACCCGCGTTCGCCGCCGCCGTGGCGCAGGACGGCGGGCTGCCGTTCCTCGCGCTCGCCCTCATGACCGGGGACGAGGCGCGCGACCTGCTGGCCGACACCGCCGACCGGCTCGGCGGGCGGCCGTGGGGCGTCGGGGTGCTCGGGTTCGCCCCGCCGGAGCTGCGCGCGGCGCAGCTCGACGCCGTGCTCGCCGCCCGGCCGCCGTACGCGCTGATCGCGGGCGGCCGTCCGGCCCAGGCCGCGCCGCTGGAGGACGCCGGGATCGCGACCTACCTGCACGTCCCGTCGCCGGGCCTGCTGGAGCGGTTCCTCGGCGAGGGCGCGCGCCGGTTCGTGTTCGAGGGGCTGGAGTGCGGCGGGCACGTCGGCCCGCGCGCGAGCTTCCCGCTGTGGGAGGCGCAGGTCCAGCGGCTGCTGGACTTCGCGGACCGGCATCCCGGCTCGGCCGGGGAGATGTCGGTGCTGTTCGCGGGCGGCGTCCACGACGAGCGGTCCGGCGCGATGGTCGCCGCGCTCGCCGGGCCGCTCGCCGAGCGCGGCGCGGACGTCCGCGTCCTCATGGGCACCGCGTACCTGTTCACCTACGAGGCGGTCGCGGCCGGGGCGATCATGCCCGGCTTCCAGCGGGCCGCCGTCGAGTGCGCCGGGACGACCCTCCTGGAGACCTCGCCCGGCCACGCCACGCGCTGCGCCCGCACCCCCTACGTCGAGGCGTTCGAGCAGGCCAGGCGTGGTCTGGAGGCCGCCGGGACGACCCGCAGGCGGATGTGGGAGCAACTGGAGGAGCTGAACCTCGGACGGCTCCGGATCGCCGCCAAGGGCCTGCGGCGCGGGCGGGGCGGCGGCGCGCTGGAGTCCGTCGGCGACGGCGAGCAGGCCCGCGAGGGGATGTACATGCTCGGGCAGGTCGCGGCGCTGCGGTCGGCGACGACCAGCGTCACCGGGCTGCACGAGCAGGTCACCACGGGCGCGCAGCTGTTCCTGGAGGCCCGGGCGGCGGAACTCGGCGTGACCGCGGAGGAGTCCGCGACGTCCGCCGGAGCGTCCGGGGCGTCCGCGGCGGCCCCGGCGGACGTCGCGATCATCGGCATCGGCTGCGTGTTCCCGCAGGCCGGCGACACCGAGGAGTACTGGGCGAACATCGTGCGCGGCGTGGACGCCGTCACCGAGGTCCCGCCCTCCCGGTGGGACCCGGCGGTCTTCTACGACCCCGGCAGCGGGGACGGGGAGAAGACCCCGTCCAAATGGGGCGGGTTCCTGCCGGACGTCCCGTTCGACGCGTTCGCCTACGGCATCCCGCCGAACTCCCTGGGCAGCGTCGAGCCGACCCAGCTGCTCGCCCTGGAGGTCGCGACGCGCGCGCTGCGCGACGCGGGCTACGACGAGCGCCCGTTCGACCGGTCCCGCACCGCCGTCGTCTTCGGCGCGGAGGCCGGGACGGAACTCGGCGCCGCCTACTCGGTCCGCGCGCTCCTGCCGAAGTTCTTCGGCGAGGTCCCGCCGGGCGTGGACGAGCAGCTCCCGCGGCTCACCGAGGACTCGGCGCCCGGCG
>NZ_JBFAOF010001323.1:0-1571 GCF_040675125.1 Spirillospora sp. NPDC049652
ACTGGCAGCACGCGTCGCTGCCCGCCCAGCGCCGGCTGAAGGCCGCCGTCGTCGAGGAGCAGCTCGCCCGCGTCGCCGGGATCACCCGCACCGTCCTGGTCGAGGAGGTGCCGTACCCGTTCGCGGGCGAGGACATGACGCCCCCGCCCGGCCTCGGCTGGCGCACCCGCGTCCAGTTCGCGGTGGAGAACGGCACCCCCGGCCTGCGCCGGCACCGCTCGCACGACATCGAGCCGATCGACGAGTGTCTCATCGCCCACCCGGGCGTCGAGATCATGGGCATCGAGACCAAGCGCTGGCAGGGCGCCAACAGCGTCGAGGGCATCACGTCCGCGGCGACCGGCGACCGGCTGGTGGCGGTCCGCGGCCCGAACCCGCGCAGGATCCGCGTCCCGCACCTGGACGTGCCGGTCCGGCTGATGCGCGGCAAGCCCGAGCAGGGCACCACGCCGCCGTACGTCCGCGAGGAGGTCCAGGGGCGGTTGTTCCAGGTCTCCGGCTCGGGCTTCTGGCAGGTGCACCCGGGGGCGGCGCAGACCCTCGCCGCCGCCGTGATCGACGCGCTGGAGCCCAAGCCCGGCGACATCGCCCTCGACCTGTACTGCGGCGTCGGCCTGTTCTCGGCGTTCCTCGGCGAGCGGGTCGGCCGCGACGGCCTCGTCGTCGGCGTCGAGTCGGACGGCCAGGCCGTCCGCGACGCCAAGTTCAACCTCCGCGACCTGCCGCAGGTCTCGTTCGAGCGCGGCCAGGTCGAGGAGGTCATCGCCGACCTGGAGTTCGGCCGCTCCGACGAGTCCACCGGCCGGGCGCAGAACAAGCGCGCCACCGGCCACCGCCGCGGCTCCCGGATGCGCGGCGCCGACGTCGTCGTCCTCGACCCGCCCCGCCAGGGCGCGGGCCGCGCGGTCGTCGACCGCGTCGCCGCCCTCGCCGGCCGCAAGATCGCCTACGTCTCCTGCGACCCGGCGACGCTGGCCCGCGACCTCGCCTACTTCTCCGAGCGCGGCTGGACCCTGGAGTCCTTCCGCGCCTTCGACGCCTTCCCCATGACCCAGCACGTGGAGTGCCTGGCCACCCTGGTCAGAGGCTAGACCGCGGCTTGACCGGCAGCCTCCTAGTTGCTTTTTGTTGCTGGGTGTTGCCTCGTGTCGCCTGGCTTCCCATGCTCTGCGCGCACGAGTAGCGCACGATCATGAAACGCCGGACGGTCCCCAGGGGCCGTCCGGCGGCTCTCCGGGAAGCCGTAACGCTTTCAGGGGGCCAAGGACGTGAAACGCCCCGCCGGATGTCCGGCGGGGCTTGGCGTGTGGCGCACGCGCTTCGAAGCTAGCCGCTGAGAAGCGAGTCGGTCAGGCGATCCCATCGATACAAGCGGCCGACTCTTTCCTGGCTGACCAGGCACACCGATCGCGCAGTGAACCGTCGCTCCTGCGGCGGTTCAGCCAACGCGTTCAGGACCGGGGCCGCCGACCGGGTGGAGTTGCTGTAGGCGACCGAGACGTGCGGCGTCCACTCCGGCTCGTCGGCGAGCTGGTGGTGCGTGACGGTCTCGGCGACCGCTGCGCGCACGG
>NZ_JBFAOF010001324.1:0-1570 GCF_040675125.1 Spirillospora sp. NPDC049652
GGTCAGCGCCACGAACGGCGGCACGTCGTCGTCAGGGTTGCGGCCGTGCTCGCGGGCGCACGGCGATCACGATCTTCGCCCAGGCCGGACGCGGGATCACGGTCACCGGCCCGGGCTCGCCTGGGCCGAACCGGGCGTCGCCCGGCTTGCCCTGGGCGCCCTTGGGGATCGCGGCGAGCCGGTCCGCCGCGCTGAGCGCCTTCGCCGCGTTCACCTCGCCGTGCCCGAGGGCCGCGTCGTAGGACGCCCCGCCGGACGGGGTGCTCGCGACGAGCGCCTGCGCGACCAGCGCCGGTGCCAGCTTCGGGTGCCGGGCGCGGATCAGCGCCGCGATCCCGGAGACCAGCGCGGTCGAGTCGCTCGTGCCGTCGGTGACGTAGTACGCGCCGTGCTCGGGTCCGATGCCGGGCAGGCTCACGCCGGGCGCGGCGACGAGCACCGAGAAGTTCCGGTTGGAGAAGCCCGCGCGGACGTGCCGCTGGTTGGTCGCGGCGACGGCGATGACGCCCGGGTAGGACGCCGGATAGGAGTAGGGCGCGTACCCCTTGGCGTCGAAGCCGCTGCGCTTGTCGCCGTCGTTGCCGACGGCCGCGACCACGACGACGCCCTTGGAGACCGCGTAGCCGATGGCGTCGCGCTCGTCCGGCTGCTCGTCGTACCGCCCGATGGACAGGTTGATCACGTCCGCGCCGTGGTCGACGACGTAGCGGATCCCCCGGGCGGTCGCGCCCTGGCCCTTGGGCGTCGTCTTGTAGAGGCGGAAGGACGCGTCCTCCGGCTCGGCGATGGCCCGCACGGCGAGGATCCTGGCCTTCGGCGCGACACCCATCACGCCGCTCCGGCCGCCCCTGCCGCGGCCCTTGCCGGCGATCAGCATCGCCATGCTGGTGCCGTGCAGCCTGGCGGGCGTGGTGCTCCCGTCGATGTTGGCGATCATGTCCGGGCCGGTGGTGACCTGGCCCGCCAGCTCCGGCTGGCCGGTCTGGACCCCGGAGTCCACGACCCCGACGGTGACGCCCGCGCCGCGGGTGGCCTTCCATGCGGACGGCACGTCCATCGCCTCGAACGCCGGACCCTGCGCGTCCCGGACCGGATCGGCGGCGGCGACGCCGGCCCCCGCGCCGACCCCGAGGAACGGCCAGGCCAGCGCCGCCGACGCCGTGACCGCGGCGATCCGTCTGAGGGGCCGGTGCAAGGTCAGCACTTCCATTCGCGGCTGGAGCAGTCGGGCATGGCCGGGGTGCCGAGGGTGTGCGCGATCTGGCGGGCGAGCTGCGGGGCGACCGCGAACGGCAGGTTCGGGCGGCGCTCGGCGACCGCCTCGGCGGGCCGTCCGTCGGTCTCCCCGGACGAGGTGAGCACCAGGTAGGGGCCGCCCCGGTCGGCGGTGGAGTCCTGCCGGGCCGGGTCGGTGAACCTGGCCGCCGCCGTGCCGGGGAACGCGACGGCCCGGACGCTGTTGCGCACCGGCGTGCCGTCCGGGTCGGGCGGGGTCTGGCGCAGCGCCCGGTCGGCGGTCATGAACGTCCGCACCGTTCCATGCTAAGTGGGCAGGCCGAGGGAACATTCG
>NZ_JBFAOF010001325.1:0-1569 GCF_040675125.1 Spirillospora sp. NPDC049652
GTCGAACATGTCGTGGGACAGCGCGACATGTTCGACGGCGCGCTGCTGCTCGGCGTCTGCGACAAGATCGTCCCGGGCCTGGTGATCGGCGCGCTGGCGTTCGGGCACCTGCCCGCGATCCTGGTCCCGGCCGGGCCGATGGCGTCCGGGCTGCCGAACGCGCAGAAGGCCGCGATCCGCAAGCGCTTCGCCACCGGCGAGATCGGCCGGGACGAGCTGCTCGCCGCCGAGGCCAGCTCCTACCACTCGTCCGGCACCTGCACGTTCTACGGCACCGCGAACTCCAACCAGCTGCTCATGGAGGTCATGGGCCTGCACCTGCCGGGCGCCAGCTTCGTCCCGCCGCACACCGCGCTGCGCGACGAGCTGACCCGCGCGGCCGGGCGGCGCGTCGTCGAGATCACCGACCCGCGCGGCGACGGCTACACGCCGATCGGCGAGCTGCTGGACGAGCGCGCGTTCGTCAACGGCGTCGTCGCGCTGCTGGCCACCGGCGGCTCCACCAACCACACCCTGCACCTGGTCGCCATGGCCGCGGCCGCCGGGATCGAGCTGACCTGGGACGACTTCGACGAGCTGTCCCGCGTCACGCCGCTGCTGACCCGGCTCTACCCCAACGGCACCGCCGACGTGAACCACTTCCACGCGGCGGGCGGCACCGGCTTCCTCATCCGCGAGCTGATCGGCGCGGGCCTCGTGCACGGTGACGCGCGGACGGTCGGCGGCGCGTCCCTGGCCGAGTACGCGGTCGTCCCGGAACTGGACAATGGCGTGCTGACCTGGACGGACGCGCCCGCGACGACCGGCGACGCCGACGTGCTGCGGCCCGCCGCCGAGCCGTTCGACGAGCACGGCGGCCTGCACACGGTCGACGGCAACCTCGGCCGCGCCGTCGTGAAGGTCTCGGCCGTCGCGCCCGAGCGCCGCACGATCGAGGCCCCGGCGCGGGTGTTCGGCTCGCAGGCCGAGCTCCAGGCCGCGTTCTCCGCCGGGGAGCTGGACGGCCGGGACCTGGTCGCGGTCGTCCGGTTCCAGGGACCGGCCGCGAACGGGATGCCCGAGCTGCACAAGCTCACCCCGCCGCTGAGCGTCCTCCAGGACCGCGGGCACCGTGTGGCACTCGTCACCGACGGCCGCATGTCGGGGGCCTCGGGCGCCGTCCCCGCCGCGATCCACGTCTCTCCGGAGGCCGCGGCCGGCGGTCCGCTCGCGCGGGTCCGCGACGGGGACGTGGTACGCCTGGATGCCGACAAGGGGCTCCTGGAGGTGCTGGTACCCGAGGACGAGTTCGCCGCGCGCGAGCCCGCCGCACCGCCGTCCGACCCGGTGCACGGGACGGGACGGGAGCTGTTCGGGGCGTTCCGGCGGGCCGTCGGGCCCGCCGAGCGCGGCGCGGGCGTGTTCGGCTGAACCGCCCGCAGGCAAGGAGGAACAGGACATGACGACGCCGTGGCTGGTCGCCGACGTGGGCGGCACCAACGCGCGCTTCGCGCTCGTGGACGGCCCGGGGGCGGCGCCCGAGCGGGTGGCGGCGCTGCCCACCCGGGACCACCGGGGGCTGGCCGAGGC
>NZ_JBFAOF010001326.1:0-1566 GCF_040675125.1 Spirillospora sp. NPDC049652
GGCGCAGCAGGGTGAGCTCCTCGCCGCCCGCGCCGCCCTGGTCGAGCAGGTCGCGCAGCCGCCGGTCGAGGACCTGCTGGAACGTCGCGGGCGAGTACTGGAGCGGCTGGTCGGAGAAGCGCCCTTCGAGGGTCCGCTGCGCCTGGTCGCTCAGCAGGCCGTTCACCACCAGCAGCGTCCGGGCGCCGGGCCGCTGCCGGACGACCGCCTCGGCCTGCCCGGCCACCCGCTCGGCGTCCCGCTCCAGGGTGAGCGGGCCGCTGAGGAAGATCGCGCAGCCGGGCGCGTCGGGCCGGTCGGGGCCGTCCGCCGCCGGAACCCAGAACGCCGCCCGCACGTCGCCGGCGTCCGCGACCCGGTGGTCGCGGTACAGGCGGCGGCCCTGCCAGACGAGCACGCGCTCGATGCGCCGGGCGACGGTGGCGGTGGTGTCCGCCCGCGTCTCCCCCGCCGCCCGCTCGACGGCGAACTCCGTGATCTCGTTCCCGTCGCGCCGGTGCTGCTCGTAGCACTCGCGGCACAGCTGCAGCACCTTGCGCGCGTTGCCGGCGCTGAAGTCGACGATCGCCTCCACGGCGGACCCGGTGAACGGCCAGATCCCGCCGCCGCCCTCCGGGACGTCCGGGGGCCGGGCGGTGTGCTCCATGTGCCGGGCGATGTACCAGGTGACCTCGTCCTCGGTCAGCCGGTCCATCCGGATGCGATGGCAGTCGCGTCCGGCCTCGGCCTCGCGCGCGAACCCGCTGAAGAACTCCGGCAGGCCGCACATCACCAGGAAGACGCCGGACGTGCCCGCGTCGTCCAGCAGCCTGCCGAACGCGTCGGTGGTCCGGCGGTCCGGGGTGCCGGTGTCGGGGAGCGCCTTCTCCAGGTCGTCCAGGATCAGCGCGTACGGGCCGCCGCCGCTGGCGACCAGCCGGACCAGCGCCCCGACCATGCCGAGCGCGGCGGCCTCGTCGGCGATCGGGTCGTTGACGCCCTGCTCGCGCAGCGGGTCGTCCGGGTCGGCGCCGTACAGCCACTTCAGCACCAGCTCGCCCAGCTCGGGCCGCGACTCCATGAGCACCAGCGCGCGGGCGAGGTCGTCGCGGCCGGTGACGGCCGACAGCCGGTCCCGCAGCTCGACCAGGTAGCTGCTCTCCGGCATGTTGAAGATGCGGACGACGCCGCCCGGATCGGCGTCCGGGCCGCGCACCCGGTCGATGACCTGCTCGGGGAACCCGGCGGCGGCGAGCGCGTCCGCCACGATCGCCGAGTAGTGGTGGCGGACGAACCGCAGCAGGCTCCGCTGGTCGTGGCGTTCGAGGAAGCTGTCGTACAGCCGGGTGAACGAGCTCTCGCGCGCGGGGATGTAGTCCGGATCGAGGACGGCCCCCGCGCCCGGCGCCGCCGCGCCGGTCACCTCCCGCATGCGCCGGATCAGCTGGGCGGCCAGGTGCGTCTTGCCCGAGCCCGGCTCTCCCGAGACGAACAGCAGCGTGCCCGGCACGCGGGCCCCCTGCGTCGCGGGAGGCGGCTGCGCCGTGCCGGACGACTGGGCCTCGCCGGACGACTGGGCCTCGCCGG
>NZ_JBFAOF010001327.1:0-1564 GCF_040675125.1 Spirillospora sp. NPDC049652
CCGGTGCGCGCCGACGGGCGCTTCCTGCTCGACCCCGACGACGACCTCGACCGGCTGCCGCTCGCCGACACCGTCATCGTGCCGGGATGGGCCGAGGTGGACGCCGATCCCCCGGCCGACCTGGTCGCCGCCGTCCGCGCGGCGCACGAGGCCGGGGCGCGCGTGGCGTCGCTGTGCACGGGCGCGTTCGTGCTGGCCGCGGCGGGCCTGCTGGACGGCCTGCGCGCGACGACGCACTGGGCGCACACCGAGGCGCTGGCCGCGCGCTATCCGGAGGTCGAGGTCGATCCGGACGTCCTGTACGTCGACAACGGCAGCGTCCTCACCTCGGCGGGCAAGGCCGCCGCCCTCGACCTGTGCCTGCACCTGGTCCGCCGCGACCACGGCTCAGCGGTCGCCAACGCGGCGGCGCGCAGGCTCGTCGTGGCGCCGCACCGGCCGGGCGGGCAGGCGCAGTTCGTCGCGGCCCCGGTGCCCGAACGCGGCGACCATCCGCTGAGCGACCTGCTCGGCTGGGTCACCGAGCGGCTCGGCGAACCGCTGACGGTCGAGGACCTCGCGCGCCGCACCAACATGAGCTCGCGCCATCTGGGCCGGCACTTCAGGGCGATGACGGGCACGACGCCGCTCCAGTGGCTGCTGACCCAGCGCATCCGCCGCGCGCAGGAGCTTCTGGAGACTACCGACGACAGTGTGGACGCCATCGCGGCGGCGACCGGCATGGGCACCGCCGCGACGCTCCGGCGGCACTTCAACCGGACGGTCGGCGTGCCGCCGGACGCCTACCGCCGCACCTTCCGCGCCGGCCGGACGTCCCCGGTGGCCTGACCGCGCATGGCTCGTGAGCGGCTCAGGCGTAGGGGCGCAGCGCCAGCAGCAGGTCGTCGGGGATCGCGGCGGGCGTGAGCCCCGACGGCGTGCGGACCATGCAGGCGATGGTCTGCCTGCCCCGCGCCGCCAGCAGCGCCGGGCCGTCGCCGGTGCGGTAGTAGGCGAAGTCCATCGTGACGCGGTTGTCCTCCAGCTCCGACAGCGTCATGCGGACCGAGACGCGGTCGAAGGCGTTCAGCTCGGCCAGGTAGTCGCAGGCGCACGAGACGGTGACCAGCGCGAGGTCGTCGTCCAGGCGCTTGACCACGCCGGGGGCGTGGTCGGCGAGGAACAGCTCGCGGCAGGTGCCCTGCCAGGCGAGGTAGGCGGCGAAGTAGACGTTGCCGACGACGTTGGTGTCGGCGAACGTCACGCGGTGGGCGTACTCGTAGAAGCGTCTCGTCACGTCCCGGTCCCCTTCCTCGCCGCCGCGGCGAGCACCAGCGGCGCGTCCCTGCCGGTGACGGTGAGGACGGCCGAGGCGATCTCATGGGTGCCGGTGCGGAGCGTGAGCCAGCCGTTCTCGTACACGCCGCCCACCACGGGGCGTTCGGCCGCGTCGCCGCCCGCCGCGCGCAGGCATGCCGCGACGGTCCGCAGCCGTTCGAGCGACCGCGCGGGCGGCTCGCCCATGAGCCGGGCCAGCCGGTCCGCCTCGCCCGGCCACGGGTTCGGGTCGTCGTCGGGGGCGGTG
>NZ_JBFAOF010001328.1:0-1563 GCF_040675125.1 Spirillospora sp. NPDC049652
GACGCCACCTCGGCGCCGCCGCCCCGCCCGCCGCCCGAGTCGCGGTCGCCCTCCACCGCGCGGACCTGGACGCCGAGCATCGCGGTCTGCCCGATGTGCACCTTCGGACCGGCGCGCCCCCGCCGGATCTGCTCGGCGATGGCCAGCGCCCGGTTGATCGGGATGGCGAACCCGCGGCCCTTGCCCTGCTTGTTCATCTTGAACCCGGCGGACGCGGCGGTGTCCATGCCGACCACCTCGCCCGCGGCGTTGAACAGCGGCCCGCCGGAGTCGCCCGGCCGGATCGCCGCGTCCGTCTCGATCAGCCCGGACAGCTTCTCCGAGGACCCGTCGGAGTCGTCGCGCGCCACGACCGTCTGGTCCAGCGCGGTGACCTTGCCCCGGGCGACCTTCGGCGCGCCGCCCTTGCCGCCCGCGTTGCCCTTCGCGGTGACCTGGTCGCCCTCCGAGACCTTGCCCGAGTCGCCGAACGCGGCGGGCTTGAGCCCGGCCCCCTTCGCGCCGCTCAGCCGGATGACGGCGACGTCGTTGGACCTGTCGTAGCCGACGACGTGCGCGGTGTAGCTCACGCGGGTGCGGGTGTCGGTCGCCGTGATGGCGGTCGCGCCCTGGATGACGTGGTTGTTGGTGAGGACCAGGCCGTTGCGGTCCAGGATGATGCCGGTGCCCGCGGCGAGGGTTCCCCGGTAGCCGAGCTCGGTGTCGACGTTCACGATGCCGCCGCCGCGCACGCCTCCGGCGGGCCGGTGCACCGTGTACGGCGAGGGCGACTCCGCGACGGCGGGCAGGCCGCTCACCGGACCGGTGAGGATCGGCTTCGCCAGAAGGAAGGCCGCGAGCCCCGCCAGCGCCAGCAGCACCAGCCAGCCCGCGGCCGAGCGGGACCCGCCGGGGCCGGGGACGTCGCGGTCCGGGACAGGGTGCATCACGCCTCCTCCGCGCCGCACGAACGCGGACGGGATACCCGCTGCGTCGCATTTACACCTCGGCGGCTCTACTCCATGAAACGCACCGCGAAGCGGAAATGTTCGGGATCGCTGGAGAAGGCGGCCCGGATCACCTGATCCGGACGTCCGCGGCTCCCGCCGTCCGGGACTCAGGAGGCGGGGGTGAAGTACCGGCGTGGGTTGGCGACCAGCATTTGCTCGATCTGCTCGCTCGTGACCCCGGCCTCGCGCAGCGCCGGAAGCACGTCGTCGGTGATGTGGCCGTAGTGCCAGTTCGGCATCACCGGGCGCAGCGCGTCCGGGTCGGGCCCGAACCAGTCGATGAAGCAGGACGCGTCGTGGCTGAGGACCATCCGGTCGGCGTAGCCGCGCGCGCACAGCGCGGCGACGGTCGCGACCCGGTCGGGCGTCGGGTTGTAGGCGTCCAGGCCGAACCGGTCCATGCCGAGGATCGCGCCGGTGTCGGCCAGCTCCATCAGGTAGCCGAGCTCGTTGGAGTCGCCCGCGTGGCCGACGACGACCTTGGCGAGGTCCACGCCCTCCTCGCGCAGCAGGTCGAGCGCGGCGCGTCCGCTGTGGGACGCGCTGTGGGTGTGGACGGTCACCGGCGCGCCGG
>NZ_JBFAOF010001329.1:0-1561 GCF_040675125.1 Spirillospora sp. NPDC049652
CGGCGGTCGCGATCGACCTGGCCGCGCCGCTGGCGCTGCCCGCGCCGCGCTGGGCCGAGGTCGAGCCCGTGCCGTTCGGCGACTTCGCCGCCGAGTGGGTGCGCGCGCCGCACGCCGCGTCCGACCGGGCGGTGCTGTACTTCCACGGCGGCGGCTTCTTCTCCTGCGGGCTGCGCACGCACCGCCGGATGATCGCGCGGATCGCGGCGGCGTCCGGCGCGCCCGTCCTGTCGGTCGCCTACCGGCAGCTCCCCCAGGTTCCGCTCGCCGTGTCGGTCGAGGACGCCGTGACCGCCTATCGCCGGCTGCTCGACCAGGGCTACTCCCCCGACCGGATCGCCGTGGCGGGCGACTCGGCGGGCGGGTTCCTGGCGTTCGCCGCGACGCTGCGCGCGATGGCCGAGGGCCTGCCGCGCCCCGCCGCGCTGGTCGCGCTCGCGCCGCTCACCGACCTCGACCACACCGCCAAGGTCGAGCACGCCAACGCCCGGCTCGACGCCTACCTCCCGGCGCGCCGGGTGCGGCGGCTCGCCTCCCTGCTCACCGAGGGCGCGGTGCCGCTCGACCCGGCGGTGTCGCCGGTGAACGCCGACCTCGGCGCACTGCCCCCGACGCTCATCCAGGTCAGCTCCAGCGAGATGCTGCTGCCGGACTCGGAGCTGATGGCCGAGCGTCTCACCGCCGCCGGCGTCCCCTGCCGTCTGCAGGTCTGGGAGAACCAGGTGCACGTGTTCCAGGTGTTCGCCGACCTCGTCCCGGAGGGCCTCGCGGCGCTGCACGAGGTGGGCGCGTTCATCAGCGAGCACACCGCGCCGCACGCCGAACCGGCGCGCTCCCCCCGCCGCCGCACCGCCGCCGCCTGACGCGTGCGCGCGAGCCGCGCCGCCCACACCGCTCCCCACCGCCCGCACTGACCGAGACCGGCAGCGGACATCCGGGAGCCGTGCGGACGCGATTGGACGCGGCTCCAGCGGGAAGCCTCTATCGCACCCTTGGCAGCGCAACATTGTGAGGCGACGGTGCATCACATGTCCGGGCTCGACGCCAGCTTCTATCTTCTGGAGGACGAGAACACCCCGCTGCACGTGGCGTCGGTGGTCGTGTTCGAGGGGCCCGCACCGTCCTACGGGGACCTGATCCGCCAGATCGTGGCGCGGCTGCCGCTCGTCCCGCGCTACCGGCAGCGGGTGCGGAGCGTGCCGCTGCATCTGGGACGGCCCGTGTGGGCGGACGACCCGCACTTCAACATCCTCTACCACGTGCGGCACACGGCCGTGCCCGCGCCGGGCACCGAGGAGCAGCTGCGCAACCTGGCCGGCCGCGTGCTCGGCCAGCGCCTCGACCGGGACAAGCCGCTGTGGGAGATCTGGCTGGTGGAGGGCCTGGCGGACGACCGCTGGGCGCTGATCGCCAAGGTGCACCACTGCATGGTGGACGGGGTCGCCGGCATGGACCTGGCGACCGTGATGTTCGACCTGTCCCCCGACTACCATCCGCCGGACGACCCGCAGCCGTGGTCCCCGGCGCCCGAGCCGTCCACGCTCGGCCTGCTCGCGGAGGC
>NZ_JBFAOF010001330.1:0-1560 GCF_040675125.1 Spirillospora sp. NPDC049652
GACCCGACGCCCGAGAAGATCGCGACGCTGCTGGAGACGGGCCTGGTCAAGCTGGTCACGCTCGCCCCCGAGCGCGCCGGCGCACTGGACGCCATCCGCACCCTCACCGCGAACGGCGTGCTGGTCAGCGTGGGCCACAGCGACGCGTCCGCCGACCAGGTCGCCGCCGCCGCCGACGCGGGCGCGCGCAAGGTCACCCACATCTTCAACGCCCAGTCCGGGATGAACCACCGCGACCCGGGCGTGGCCGCGCAGGCGCTCGCCGACGACCGGCTGAGCCCCGGCCTCATCCTCGACCTGCACCACGTGTCCGCGACCGTGGCCAGGGTCGTCTTCAACGCCGCCGCCGGACGCGTCGTGCTCGTCACCGACGCCGCGTCCGCCGCGGGCATGCCGCCCGGCACCTACGAGCTGGGCGGCGAACCGATCACCATGCCGGAGCAGGGGCCGCCGCTGCGCGCCGACGGCACCATCGCCGGCTCCGGGCTCCGGCTCGACGAGGCCGTCGGCAACGCGCTGGCGCTCGGCGTCGACCCGGCGACCGCCGTGGACGCCGCCACCCGCGTCCCGGCGGACCTCGTCGGCCGCCCGGACCTCGGCCGGATCGCCCCGGGCGCCAAGGCCGACCTCGTCTGGCTCGGGCCCGACCACCGCGCGCGTATGACGTGGATCGACGGGCAGGAACTCCTCGGAGGGGGATCATGACCACCAGCCGTATGCGTGCCGAGATCGGCGAGCAGCCCGAGGCGCTGAGGCGCACCATCGAGGCGCTGCTGCCGCGCGTGCCGGAGATCGAGCGGCTCGCCGCCGAGACCCGCCAGGTGCTGTTCATCGCGCGCGGTTCGTCCGACAACGCCGCCGTGTACGGCCGGTACCTGATCGAGTCGCACGCCGGCCGCCTCGCCACCCTCGCCGCGCCGTCCATCGCGACGACCTACGGGCGCAGGCTCGACCTCGACGGCGTGCTGGCCGTGGCGATCAGCCAGTCCGGCAAGACCGAGGAGATCGTCGAGACGCTGGCCTGGGCGAAGGACTGCGGCGCGCGCACCGTCGCGGTCACCAACGGGCAGGACTCGCCGCTCGCCGAGTCCGCCGAGGTCCCGCTGATCACCCTCGCCGGGGACGAGCTGGCCGTCCCGGCGACCAAGACCTACACCACCCAGCTCGCCGCGCTCGCGGTGCTCGGCCTCGGCCTCGGCATCGGCCGGGACGCCGCCGACCTGCGCCGCGTCCCGGACGAGGTGGAGGGCCTGATCGCCGCGACCGAGGCGTCGCCGGCGCTCGGCCGGATCGTCGAGGCGCTCGCCAAGGTGCCGGGCGCGGTCGTGTCCGGACGCGGCATCGCGTTCGGCACCGCGCTGGAACTGGCCCTGAAGATCAAGGAGGCGTGCTACCTGCACGCCATGGGCCTGTCCTACGCCGACCTGCTGCACGGCCCGATCGCCGTCGTGGACGACCAGACCCCCGCCCTGCTCGTCGCCGCCGAGGGCAGCCCCACGCTGCCCGGCACGATCGCGCTCGCCGAGCGGGTCCGCGGCGCGGGCTCCGAGGCGTTCGGCT
>NZ_JBFAOF010001331.1:0-1553 GCF_040675125.1 Spirillospora sp. NPDC049652
TGCCGTACGAGCGTCCGGACGACCTGGCCGCGACGGTCGCCGAGGAACTCGCCCGCAACCGCATCGTGGCGTGGTTCCAGGGCCGGTCGGAGTACGGGCCGCGCGCCCTCGGCCACCGGTCGCTGCTGGCCCACCCGGGCGACCCCGGCAACGTGGACCGGCTGAACGCGGTGAAGGGCCGCGAGCGCTTCCGGCCGATCGCGCCGATGGTCGCGCTCGACCACGCCGCCGAGATCTTCGAGGGGCCGATCCCGAGCCCGTACATGCTGTTCGTGCACGACGTGAAACCGGAGTGGCGGGACCGGATCCCGGCCGTCGTGCACGTGGACGGCACCGCCCGCATCCAGACGGTCGACCCGGCCGACAAGCCGCTCGTCGCCGCCGTCCTGGAGGAGTTCCGGGCGCGCACCGGCCTGCCGGTCGTGGTCAATACCAGCCTCAACACCGCCGGGCGGCCCATGGTGGACGACCCGCGCGACGCGCTGGAGTGCTTCGGGTCGGCCCCGGTCGACCTGCTGGTCCTCGGCCCGTACACCGTCCGGCGCGAGGCGGTGTTCGCGGCATGAGGTACTCGGTCGTGATCCCCACCGTCGGCCGTCCGAGCCTGCACCGGACGCTGTCGGCGCTGCTCGGCTCGGCCGGGCCGCCGCCCGCCGAGATCGTGGTCGTGGACGACCGGCCCCGGCCCGGGGCGCCGCTCCCCCTGCCGGACGGCGCGGACGAGCGGCTGCGCGTGCTCCGGTCGGGCGGGCGCGGCCCCGCCGCCGCCCGCAACAAGGGCTGGCGGGCGGCGTCCTGCGAGTGGATCGTGTTCCTCGACGACGACGTCGTGCCCGATCCCGACTGGGCGCGGCGGCTCCGCGACGACCTGGCCGGGCTCGCGGGCACGGTCGCCGGGTCGCAGGGGCGGCTCACCGTCCCGCTGCCGCCGGACCGGCCGCCCACCGACTGGGAGCGCAACACCGCCGGGCTGGAGACGGCGGCCTGGATCACCGCGGACATGGCGTACCGGCGCCCGGTGCTGCTGCTGGTCGGCGGGTTCGACGAGCGCTTCCGCCGCGCCTTCCGCGAGGACGCGGACCTGGCGCTGCGCGTCACCAGGGCGGGCCACGAGCTGGTCCGCGGCGAGCGGCACGTCACGCATCCGGCGCGTCCGGCCGGGTTCTGGGCGTCGGTGAGAGCGCAGGCCGGGAACGCCGACGACGCGCTGATGAACGCGCTGCACGGGCACGGCTGGTACGAGCACGCGCAGGCCCCGCGCGGCCGGTTCGGACGGCACGTCGCGACCACGGCCGCCGGGGTGCTCGCCTTCACCGCGCTGGCCACCGCCTCCGTCCGGACCGTCCTCGCGCAGGGCGGCTCCGCGGGGACGGCGCCGGCCCTGCGCGGTCCCGGCCGGAACCGTCCGGGACGCGCCGGTCCTCGGCGCCGCCGGCCGGCGGTCCTCGCCGGGGTGGCCTGGGCGGTGCTGACGGCCGAGTTCGCCGCGGCCCGCATCCGGCCCGGCCCCGCCACGGCGTCGGAGATCCTCCGGATGGCCGTGACCAGCGCCG
>NZ_JBFAOF010001332.1:0-1549 GCF_040675125.1 Spirillospora sp. NPDC049652
CGCGACCGCCCGGTGGACGCGCTGTCCGGCGGCCAGCGGCAGCGGGTCTGGATCGCGCTCACCCTCGCGCAGGACACCGACGCCCTGCTGCTGGACGAGCCGACCACCTACCTCGACCTCGCCCACCAGATCGAGGTCCTCGACCTGCTGCGGCGGCTGAACCGCGCGGGGGGACACACCGTCGTGGCCGTGCTGCACGACCTGAACCAGGCGTGCCGGTACGCCGACCACCTGGTCGTCATGAAGGACGGCGCCGTCGTGCGCCAGGGAGCGCCCGCGGACGTGGTGGACGCCGCCTGCCTGTCCGAGGTGTTCGGCCTCGGCGGCATCGTCGTCCCCTGCCCCGTCACGGGCGCGCCCATGATCGTGCCGGACGCCCCGGCCTGAACGAAGGAGAACACCGGATGAGGCTCACGAAGGGACTGGCGGTCGCCGCCGCCGCGGCACTGGCGCTGAGCGCCTGCGGCGGCTCGGACGACTCGCCGGCGTCCGGGGCGACGCACGTGGTGAAGCACGCGATGGGGGAGACCAAGGTCCCCGACGCGCCCAAGAAGATCGTCGTGCTGGACACCGACAAGGTCGACACCCTCGCCACGCTCGGCCTGACCCCGGTCGGCGCGACCGTCCCGGACCAGCAGGCGGGCATGCCCAAGTACCTCGGCCCCGGGCTCGGCGAGGTGAAGAGCGTCGGCACGACCCAGCAGCCGGACGTCGAGGCGATCGCCGCGCTCAAGCCGGACCTGATCCTCGGCTCGAAGTTCCGGATGGAGAAGTACTACTCCCAGCTCAGCAAGATCGCCCCGACGGTCTTCACCGCGCAGGTCGGCGTCACCTGGAAGCAGAACTTCCTGCTGGACGCCGAGGCCGTCGGCAAGAAGACCGAGGGCGAGCAGAAGCTCAAGGCGTACGAGGACCGCGCCCGCGAGGTCGGCAGGTCCTTCGGCGACCCGGCGAAGCTCAAGGTCAGCGTCATCCGCTTCATGCCGGACGAGATCCGCCAGTACGGCCCGGACTCGTTCTCCGGGATCGTCCTGCACGACGCGGGCCTCGGCCGTCCGGACTCGCAGCTGCTCAAGGACAAGGCCGACAAGCGCTTCGCGCCCCTGAGCCCCGAGCGCGTCGACCAGGCCGACGGCGACTTCGTGTTCGTCGCCGCCTACGGCGCCAAGGCCGCCGACGCGCAGGCCAAGACCACCGCCGGGCCCCTGTGGAAGCGCCTCGCCGCCGTGAAGGCCGGGCACACCAAGGTCGTCGACGACGAGATCTGGATGACCGGCATCGGCCCCACCGCCGCCGGCAAGATCCTGGACGACCTCCAGACGAACCTCGGGCCGCTCGCCAAGAAGTGACCGCCCCGCATCCGAAGGCCCCGCGCGACAGCGTGGGGCCTTCCGCATTCCGCTACCCCGTGTTTTAAAGTCCTGGCCCACTTCGCTCGCCTAGCGGCTCGCTACGTGACCAGGCCTGGGCGAACGCGGCATCGCTTCGCGATCTGCCCGGTTCCGCTCGCCTTCGGCATCGCTCCACCGGGCAGGTAACGCGTTCGCGC
>NZ_JBFAOF010001333.1:0-1548 GCF_040675125.1 Spirillospora sp. NPDC049652
CGCGACTGCGCCCGGGTCCCCATCGACACCCGGCTGGACCCGCGGGACTGGCGGCTGCCCACCACGCCGGCCGAGCTGGAGAGCGTGCTGCGCCGCTGCGACCTGGTCGTGACGACGCGGCTGCACGGGCTCGTCCTCGCGCTGAAGAACGGCATCCCCGCGCTGGCGGTGGACCCGGTCGGCGGGGGAGCGAAGGTCACCGCGCAGGCCCGCGCCTGGGCCTGGCCCGCGGTCGTGACCGTCCCCGAGGAGGCGGCCCCGCCGCTGCTGGACGAGGCCGCCCTGGACCGGATGTGGGACTGGTGCCTGCGGGTCAGGCGGCCTGCCGCAGCGCGACCCTGAACCAGTCGAGGGTGTCGAGCAGGCCGTCCTCGACCGACACCTCGGGCTCCCAGCCGAGCGTGCGGCGGGCCAGCGAGGTGTCGGGCCGCCGGACGCCGGGGTCGTCCACCGGGCGTTCGATGTACCGGATCGGCGACCGCGAACCGGTCAGCTCGATGACCAGTTCCGCCAGGTTCGACATGCTGACCTCGAACGGGCTGCCGATGTTCATCGGGCCCGGATGCCCGGACCCGGCGAGCTGCACGATCCCGCGGACGGTGTCGGAGACGTAGCAGATCGACCGGGTCTGGGAGCCGTCCCCGGTGACGGTGAGCGGCTCGCCCGCGAGCGCCTGCCGCAGGAAGGTCGGGATCGCCCGGCCGTCGTCGGGGCGCATCCGCGGACCGTAGGTGTTGAAGATCCGCACGATCGCGGTGTCCAGCCCCCGCGCCTGCCGGAACGCGGCGGTGAGCGCCTCCCCGAACCGCTTCGCCTCGTCGTACACGCTGCGCGGGCCGACCGGGTTCACGTTCCCCCAGTAGCCCTCGGGCTGCGGGTGCACCTGCGGGTCGCCGTACACCTCCGAGGTGGACGCCAGGACGAACCGCGCGTCGTGGCGCTCGGCGAGTTCCAGGGCGTTGCGGGTGCCCTGGCTGCCCACGTCCAGGGTCTGGATCGGCAGCCGCAGGTAGTCGGCCGGCGAGGCGGCCGAGGCGAAGTGGAACACGTGCGAGATCGGTCCCGGCACGTCCAGCGGGCGGGTCAGGTCGCGGTGCAGGAACCGGAACCCGGCCCGCCCGGCGAGCCGGGCGACGTTCTCGTGCGTCCCGGTGAGCAGGTTGTCGACGCAGACCACGGCGGTCCCGCGGTCGAGCAGCGCCTCACAGAGGTGCGAGCCGAGGAACCCGGCCCCGCCGGTCACGACGGCGCGTTTCATGGTGTCGCTCCTTCCGGTCGTGCGAGTCGGCCCTCGGCGGCGGCGACGACCTCGCCGGGGGTGATGCGGAGCAGCCCGGGATCGGGCCGGGTGCCGTGCGGATCGCCGCGCAGCTCCTTCCACAGGACGGTGTGCTCCGGACGGTCCGGAGGCGGCCCCCACAGCGCGGGCGGCGTCGGCCCGAACAGCAGCACCGACGGCGTCCGGTAGGCGGTCGCGAGGTGGGCGACGCCGGTGTCGTCCGTCATGGCGGCTGTGGAAAACTCCCGCCGCCGTTGAACGTCGCCGTT
>NZ_JBFAOF010001334.1:0-1547 GCF_040675125.1 Spirillospora sp. NPDC049652
GGCCGCCGCCGGAGCGCGGCCGGGCCAGGACGGCGGCGTCGTGCGCGTCGGCGATGGCCCGGACGATCGACAGGCCGAGGCCGAGCCCCTCGCTGCGGCCCGAGCGTTCGGCCCCGAGCCGTTCGAACGGCTCGAAGAGCTGGTCCACGGCCGGTTCCGGGATCACCCGGCCGGTGTTGGCGACGGTCAGCACCGCGGACCCGTCCCGGGTTCCGGCGACGACCTCCACCCGGCCGCCGGGGACGTTGTGCCGCAGCGCGTTGTCCACCAGGTTGGTGATCATCCGTTCGGCGAGCCGCGCGTCGCCGGCGACCGGCGCGGGCGCGAGGTCGGTGCTGACCGTCACCTCCAGCCGCCGCGCCTCCTCCGACCGGTTCAGCACGGTGTCCCGGGTGAGGCCGCCCAGGTCGAACGGTTCGCGGCGGCTGATCCCGGCCTGCCCGCGAGCGAGCGTGAGCAGCGCCAGGACGAGCTGCTCCTGCTGCGCCCCGGCCGCGAGCACCCGCTCGTGCGCGCCGCGCAGCGACTCCACCGTGGCGTCCGGGTCGGCGAGCGCGACCTGCGCGAGGGTCCGCTGCCGCGCCATGGGCGTGCGCAGCTCGTGCGAGACGTGCGCGATGAACTGCCGCTGCGCCAGGAACGTCCCCTCCAGGCGGGCGAGCAGCTCGTCGAAGGTGTCGCCGAGTTCCTTCAGCTCGTCCGGCGGGCCGTCCAGCGCGAGCCGCTCGTGCAGGTTGCTCGCCGAGATGGTGCGCGCCGCCGCGGTGACCCGCTGGAGCCTGCGCAGCACCCGCCCGGCCACGACCCAGCCGACGCCGAGCGAGATCACCGTCGTGATGCCGAGCGCGGTGCCGGACTGCACGAGCAGCGAGCGCAGTTCCCGGGCGCGCTGGGCGCGGGCGGCCTCCTCGCTGCGCCGCGCGATGTCGGGGGCCGAGGCCGCCGGGCCGGGCACCTCGCTCAGGCTGCCGCCCTCACCCGAGCTGGAGTGCGACGAGCCGTCCGGGCCCGGCCGGGACGAGCCGTGCGCCAGCGCGTTGGTGTCGCCGTTCGGGCCCCGCAGGGTGTAGACGCCGGGAGTGGACTGGCTGGCCAGCAGGTAGGTGATGCCGACCAGGGCCGTCCCGCAGACGAGGAACAGCGCCCCGTACAGCAGCGTGAGCCGCAGCCGGACGGTGCGGCGGGCCAGCCCGAACCGGCCGAACCCGGAAGCTTGCGGGAAGCGGGGAAGACGACGTCGCATCGGCGGGCCCCTCAGATCCGGTATCCGGACTTGGCCACCGTGTCGATGACCGGAGGGTCGCCGAGTTTGGCCCGCAGCCGGCTGATGGTCACCTTCACGGTCTTGGTGAACGGGTCGGCGCTCTCGTCCCAGACCCGCTCCAGCAGTTCCTCGGCCGATACCGCGCGGCCCTCCGCCGCGAGCAGCACCTCCAGCACCCCGAACTCCTTCGGCGCGAGGTCCAGGTCCCGGCCGCGGCCACGATCGCGAAGTCGGCGCTCCCGGGGTTCACTCCCGCGTCCGACCCGAGGCTGTAGGCGCGGAT
>NZ_JBFAOF010001335.1:0-1546 GCF_040675125.1 Spirillospora sp. NPDC049652
GCGGCCACGGCCGCGTGCAGGGCCGCCCGGTACAGGAGGGAGCCGCAGCTGATGCGGCGCACGCCGAGTTCGGCGAGCCGTCCGGGATCGGTGCGGCCCGGCAGGTGCAGGACGTTCAACGGCAACGGCACCGCCGCGACCACGGCTCGGATGTCGGCGTCGGCGGCGATCCCCGGAACGAACACTCCGTTTGCCCCGGCCTCCGCGTACGCCCGCACCCGCTCCAGCGTCTCGGTCAGCGGCGGCTCGCCGTCCTTCGCCAGCCAGTACGTGTCGGTGCGGGCGTTGAGGAACACCCCGGGCGCGGCGGCCTTCACCGCCGAGAGGACGGCCGTCTGCCGATCCACCGAGGCGAGGACGCCGCCGGGACGGCCGTCCTCGATGTTCACCCCGGCGATCCCGAAGGACGCCAGCTCGGCGACCAAGGCCGCGACCTCGTCGGGACGCTCGGAGAACCCGGCCTCGATGTCGACGGTCACCGGGACGGGAAGGCCGGCGAGCCGGCGCGCCAGCCGGACGGTCTCGTCGCGGGTGGCGCCGGACGCGTCGTCCTCCCCCGCCGCCGCGGCGACACCGAGGCTGGTCGTCCCGACCGCGGCGAACCCGGCCTCGGCCAGGGCCGCCCCCGACGCGACGTCCCACGCGTTGGGCAGCAGCAACGGCCGGTCGGTGCGGTGCAGTTCCCGGAAATCCATCAGACCCTCCCCTGGCGACATCCTCGACGCTAAGCCGGGGAAACTTCCACGGCCGTCGAAACGACCCCGGCTTGGCGGCGAGCAGAGGGAGCCGGAGGAGGGTGAGCGCGGGGAGGGGCTGGGGACGGACTAGCGGCGATCCTCCACGTGGATCACCTGGAGCTCGCGGCCGTCCTGGTCCCGCTTGGAGCGTCCCAGGAGGCCGATCTTCAGGGTGTCGTCATCGTCCACTTCGTCCGGGGCCACGTAGGTCAGGACGTCGTTGTGATGCCCGTACACCACCCATCCGGGGGCGGCGTCGAGCGTGATCGTCCCGAAGTCGGCCGCCGGGGTTCCGGCGTGCACCGGGCCGTACTCCCCGAGGATCTCCGTCGCGCGGGCCGCGAGGTCCCCCTCGTGGTCCGTCAGGATCACGCACGTCCCGTTCTCGAACAGCACCCACGACTTGTGGTCGCCGATGATGATCGTCCGCCACAGTGCGATGGCCGCCTCGGTCTCCATGATCCTGATCATGCCGGTGGCGCGCCGTGCCCGCCAAGGCGTTTTCACCGGTCGGCCGCCAGGGCGGGCGGCGGAGCGGATCAGGAGCCGGCGAGGGCCTTCGGCGCGGACTGGACCGGGGCGGCGGGCTGGGCGCGGAGGATGCTGAGGCGGGCGGTGGCCCGGTCGGCGCGGTCCGGGAGCGAGCGGGCGAGGGCAGTGGCCTGCTCCAAGAGGCCGGCCGCCAAGGCCGGGTCATCGGCGGCTTTCGCCAGCTCGGCCAGGGCCGCCACACGGACGACCGAGCTGCCGATGGCGGCCGTCGCCCGGAGGGCGCCGGGCAGGTCGTCCGCGGCGACGGCGGCGAGGAC
>NZ_JBFAOF010001337.1:0-1543 GCF_040675125.1 Spirillospora sp. NPDC049652
CGCGTCCGCCGAGTCGAGGGGGTCGCCGCGGTCAGCGGCGCCGCGTCCGCCGCCCGCTTCTCGATCCCCGCGTAGGCGCGGCCGGACGGCGAGCTGGAGTAGGTGGAGGGCGTCATGCCGGTGGGCGCGGCCGCCCCCGACGACCCGGTGCCCTGATCGCCGCTCCGGGTCCGGGTGTCGTGCGTCCCGACGACCAGCGCCGCGACCCCGACCAGGAGCAGCAGCACGAGCCCGACCGCCCACCCGAAGTACGTCCGGGCGCTGGGGCCGCGCCTGCCGTTCGGCCGCCCCGCCCCTCCCGGCCCGGCCGGGTGGGAGGCGCTCTCACCGGCGCGGCCCCCGCGCAAACGATCCCCTCTCGGGTGGTCGCCCGGCGGACGATCGCCACGCCGCCGGTTCCCCTGCGGATGGTCGCCCCGGGGGCGGTCATCTCGCGGACGGTCACCGCGCGGGTGGTCGCCACCCGGGTGATCACCGCGCGGGCCGCCGCCTCGCGGGCGGTCGCCGCGGGGCGGACGTCCCTGAGGCTGGGCTTCGGCCCGGGCCGAGGCGCGGGACCGGGCGGCGGGGCGGTTCATGGCTTCGCGTTGTTCCCGGCCATCTCCAGACGGCCCCAGACGAAGTCGGCGGGCTTCTCCACCGCGAGGCTGAGATCCACCAGCTCGGAGAGGTTCGCGGGCTGCGCGCCGCCGGCCCGCTGCACCCACGACACGACCACGAAGTGGCCGTAGGTGTGCGCGTAGGCGGCGCTGAACCCGCTGTGGAAGGCGGTCGCGCCGTCCGGGTTGAGCGCCCGGACGAAGCCCGCGTTGGTCGCCGGGTCCAGGTCGCGGACGACCTGCTGCGCGCCGTCCTGGCTCGCCAGGTTCAGCACCGCGAACTGGCCGACGTGCTGCTTGTCCTGGCTCACGTACGCGCCGCGCGCGACCTGCGAGCACTGGAACTTCGCCAGGTCGTCCTGGAGCCGCGGGCCCCAGGTCGCCTGCTTGCAGTCGGCGGTCAGGTTCGTCCCGGCGAGCGTGAAGGAGTACTTCTTGTAGGACACCGTCTTGACGTCCGAGGGGAAGACCTCGCCCTCGGTGACCGGCCGCGCGTCGCGCTGCCGGTCGGCGAGCCGGGCCATCTCCTTCTCGGGGGCCCACGGGGTGAAGGCGGTCGGGAGCAGCTGCTGCGCCGCCGGCGCGGCCCCGCCGGACTTCTTGTCCCCGCCGGACACCAGCACGACGCCGACCACGGCCGCGACCGCCACGGCCAGGGCGACCGCGCCGCCGATGAGGATCTTCGGGTTCAGCCCCTTCTGCCCCTTGCCGTCCCCCTGGGGGTCGGCCGGCCAGAAATCCCGTCCGCCGGTCTTGGTGCCGGACGGAGATCCGGAGGGGGACGGTCCCGGGGATGCGCCTGAGTCACGAGCCTCGATCACAGTGCGGGAGCCTATCGTTCCAGCCGCCCACGCGCGCACAAAAGGGCGTTTCCGGTCGCTACACCCCGCCCCGGCGCGGCACCCGGCACAGCAGCGGGCGCAGCACCGGGCCCGGCACCGGGC
>NZ_JBFAOF010001338.1:0-1541 GCF_040675125.1 Spirillospora sp. NPDC049652
CTCGGCACTGGCGCGCTCACCGGCCTCGCGGTCGCGGCCCTCGCCACCGTCGCCCTCGCGGCGGTCGTGAGCGGCCAGCCCGTCCCGTCCCTTCCCTCGCTCCCGTTCGTCCACTGAGAAAGGCCTGCCACCATGAACTCCACCGCCCGCTGGACGCTGTTCACGCTGCTGCTCATCGTGAACGTCACCTACCAGTTGCTGTTCCCGAACACCTGGCACCAGATCGTGGTCAGCTCCCTCACCGGGGTCGGGATTCTGGGCCTGCTGGCCGAATACCTGCTGCGGGGCCGCCGGGAGCGGTGAACCGTGCCCGTGCCCGCGCGGTCGCCGTTACGATCCTGGAGTGCCAAGATCGGTGTTGGCACGAATTGGACCGGAACGGCGTGATATGGACGACGTGGACCTCGACCTCCGAGAGCGGCTGCCGGGAGACCTCCCGAAGCTCTTCCCCGACGGCGGCGCGGAGCGCACCTTGTCGGTGGCGCTCCCGCCCGGGGACGTCGTCTGGCCCGACCCCGGCTACCCGCAGCGGCAGCTCGTCCGCGCCCCCGCGCTCTGGCTGAGCGACGACCCGGTCCCCGGCGAGCTGTGGGGCCGGGTCCGCGCCGAGCACCCCCGGTCGGGCCTCTGGCCGGTGCTGCTGGACGAGTCGGACCAGCCCTGGGCCGCCGGGCAGATCGCCCCCGAGCCGGTCGCCGAGATCGGCAACTACGAGCCCGACGCGTTCATGTACGAGGTGTGGAGCGACTTCGCCGAGCAGGCCGGCCCGGGGGACTTCGACGACCTGGAGCCCTTCGGCCGGCACTGCCCCGGCCCGGCCGCCGCCGGCACCCCGCTGGACGACCCGGACGCGGCCGCCGACCGGCACGCCCGCGCCCTCGCCGCGCGCGGCCTGTCGCTCGGCCTGGTCGCGGTCGAGCGGGGCGCGGACGTGCTCGCCGCGATCGGCTGGCAGGGCGCGCTCAACCACAACGAGTGGACCGCCCCGCTCGCGGCCGTCGTGCGCGGCTGGGAGGAGCGGTTCGGCGCGCGCGTCGTCGGCCTCGGCTTCAACACCCTCGAACTGAGCGTCGCCGCTCCCCCGGTCACCACCCGGCACGCCGTCCAGGTCGCCGCGGAGCACTGGGCGTTCTGCCCGGACATCCTGTTCCAGGGCCCGGGCACGCTCGCCGGGTACGCCGAGGAGATCCGTGGAAAGACCTGGTGGTCGTTCTGGTGGGACTGACTCCCCCGCCTCCCGGGCCCTCGCGGCCACCGCCCGTCGTGCCCGTCTCCCTCTAGATCACACCCGGGCTGAATGTCTACGATGCCCGTCTAGTCGGGATTCTTGAAGAACGGCGGTCGCGGTGCGCTGGACGGGACGCGGGCACGGACGTGGTCGGAGGCGCGGACGTGCGCCGCACCGCGGGTACGGGCGCGGTCCCGCCCCGAGACGCGGCCGCGCGATGCCCGCCGTGGTGGGCGCCGCCGTCACGGCCACGCTGACGGCCAACGTCGCCGTGGTCCTCTCCGGCGCCGCCGAGCCCGCGCAGAGGAAGTCC
>NZ_JBFAOF010001339.1:0-1540 GCF_040675125.1 Spirillospora sp. NPDC049652
GTGCGCCCAGTAGCCCGCCCAGCGGCCGTACGGCTTGCCGAGTTCCTGCACGTCGGCGGGGGTGAGCGGACGGCCGTAGACGCGGGACGCGGCGGTGACGAGCTGCTTGTCGGTCGGCACCTCGTCCGTGCGGCCGAAGCCCCTGATCAGGATGAAGGTGGCCGACCAGGGGCCGATGCCGGGGAGGTTCAGCAGGATGTCCTTGGCCTCCTCGTAGGGCGCCGTGCGCAGGTACTCCTCGTCGAGGTCGAGCCATGCGCGGACGGTGCCGCCGAGGTACTCGCCCTTGCGCATGTTGCCGACGAGTTCGGCGATGCGCCCGGGCGGGAGGGACGCCAGCTGCTCGACGTCCGGAAACGCCCGATACGGGACGTCGTCCACAGTCAGCACGTTGTCGAACGCCTCGGCGAGGGCCTGCTTCTCCTTGGCGGCGACGGGCAGGGCCGTGCGCTGCGACAGGATCGCCCAGACCGCGTTCTCCAGCGGCGTCGGGAATCTCACCTGGTGGTAGCCGTGCAGCCGGTCGATCACGGGCGCGAAGTCGGGGTCGCGGCGGCCGATCTCGTAGAAGGCGGCGAGGTCGTCGTCCAGGCTGAGCCAGGACGTGAGCTGCCGCCGCGCCGCGTCGACCTCGCCGTCCGACGGGGCGGGTCCCTCGGACCACAGGTCGCAGCGCAGCCCCTCGGCGTCCGCCGCGAGCCGGACGGCGAACGTCCGGCCGTTCGCCCGAAGGGCCCTGGTCAGGGTGTCGTCGGTGAGTCGCTGCTGCCCTGCAGTCGGCCGGAAGCCGGACAGGAAGCTCAGCTGCGGCGCGAAGTCGAACGGCTGGACGGCGGGAAGCGTGAAGGTGATCATGACGGCCCTCTCCTTGCCTTCGCGAAGATAATCTACGCGCATCCTAAAGAGGCCCTCGGACATTCCGCCGGGCCGGCCGGCCGGCGCGTCCGGATCCGGCCCGATCAGCCGGGAAGCGCGTAGCGGCCGTCGTCGAGCGGGTCGACCAGCCCGTCGGAGATGAGCCCGTCGAGAGCGCGCTCGCGCTGGACCACGTCCGACCACACGACGTCCAGAGCCGGTTTGGCGACCGGGCCGTGGGCGTCGCGCAGGACGGCGAGCAGCCGGCCCCGGCACTGCCGGTCGGTGCCCGCGTAGGTCTGCCCCCGGCGCGGCGGGCCGTCGTAGGCCGGACGGCCCCGCGCCTGCCACTCGCAACGGTCCAGGACGGGGCAGTCCACGCAGCGCGGCGAGCGGGCCGTGCAGACCAGCGCGCCGAGCTCCATGACCGCCACCGACCAGCGCGCGGCGGTCGGCGGGTCGAGCGGCAGCAGCGACTCGGCGGTCGCGACCTCCGCCCTGGTCTGCGATTTCGGCGGGTACTCGACGCCGTCGACCAGTCGCGCCAGGACGCGGCGGACGTTGGTGTCCAGCACCGCGTGCCGCTGCCGGTAGGCGAAGCTGGCGACGGCCGCCGCCGTGTAGGAGCCGATTCCGGGCAGGTCGAGCAGGGCCTGGTGGGAGTCCGGAACCTCGCCGCCGTGCC
>NZ_JBFAOF010001340.1:0-1537 GCF_040675125.1 Spirillospora sp. NPDC049652
CCGACCCGGCGTGTCGGCGACGAACCCCGCGACAACGGCTACGGGATCTTCCTGATCGAGATGACCAGCGCGCATCCCGCGCCCAGCACGAACCGGCGTCCCAGCAGCCCGAACCGGATGCGCGCGACCTTCCACCGCACCGTCAGCAGTTGCAGGACGGCGGCGACGCTGATGCCGACCGCGTTGCCCGCCGCGAGGGCCCCGGCCCCGTGGCTCGCGCTGAACGCCGCGGCGAAGGCGAACGTCACCGCCAGCCCCGCCAGCATCGCGAGCGGCGTCCGCCACCCGGCCCGGCGTCCCGCCGACAGCGCCCGGACGCTCACCCCCAGCAGGCACTGGGCGAGCAGACCGGGCGAGTAGACCCGCAGGATCTCCGCCGTGCTCACCGAGTCGGCCCGGGTGAACGCGCCGTGCTCGAACATCACCCGGGTGATCAGCGGCGCGAACGTCCACAGGTAGGCGATCGCGACGAGGATCAGCAGTCCCACGGCCGTGAGGTCGCCCTCGATCCGGCGGCGCAGCGCTCCGGCGTCGTCGTCGAGCTGGGCGCGGACGAGCCGGGGGAAGGTGACCGTCGCGACCAGCAGGGCCAGCACCATCGGCACCTGGGCGACCTTCTGCGCGTAGTTCAGATGGGAGATCGTCCCCTCCGGGAGGCCCGACCCGAAGAACCGCTCGACCAGCACCTGCGCCTGCCGCGCGACCGTGAACACCACGACGGGCGCCACCGCCGCGAACCCCACCTGACGGACCGAAGGCCCCGCGACCGGACCTCCCGCGTCCGCGGCTGGACCTCCCGCGTCCGCGTCCGGGCCGGATGGCACGGCCGGGCCGTCCGCCGTGCGTCCGCGTCGCAGCACTCCCACGAACGCGGGCACCTGCACGAGGACCATCAGCAGGCTTCCGCAGGCCACTCCGAGGGCCGCGCTGGTGATCCCCCACGCGTCCGCCAGCGTGAGCAGCATCGCCAGGATTCCGGCGTTGTAGGCGAGGTAGATCGCGGCGGGCGGCCCGAACCGGTGGTGCGGACGCAGCACCGCGCTGATGAACCCCGCGACGCCGAACGTCAGGACGGTCACCGCCGTGAGCCGCAGGCAGGTGACCGCCGCGGTCCGGTCGGCGACGCCGGGGGCCGCGACCCGCACCAGCCACGGGGCCAGGAGCGTCACGGCCACCGAGAGCGCCGACAGCCCGACCACCAGGGGCGGCGCGACGCGGCGCACCAGCCCCGGCACCCCGTGCGGACGGAGCATCGCCCGCGTGACGACCGGGACCATGACCAGCGCCATCGCGTCCTCGATCAGCAGCGGCGACACGGTCTCCGGGACCGTCCAGGACACCAGGAACGCGTCCGTGCTCGGCCCCGCCCCGAACCGGTCGGCGAGCAGCAGGTCCCGGACGAACCCGAGCCCGGTCCCGGCGCACACCAGCGCCGCCGAGAGGGCGGCCGCGCGTCCGACCGACAGCGCCGATGCCGGGCGAGCTTGTCGGCGTCCACCTCGGCCAGCCGCTCTGCGATCTTGTCGAGCGCGGCGCG
>NZ_JBFAOF010001341.1:0-1536 GCF_040675125.1 Spirillospora sp. NPDC049652
CCGGCCGGACGAACCGACCGGACGGCGGCACTGACCGGCCGGACGGCCGTTTCCGCTGGTCAGGGACGCAGCGCGGTGACGTAGTCCGTGAGCGCGGCCATGGCGTGGTGGTGGGCCCGCGGCCCCCAGGAGATCCGCGCGACGCCCAGCTCGGCGAGGCGGCCGACCGTCAGGCCCGGCAGGCACAGGATGTTGACCGGGCCGGGCAGCTCCTTGGCGAGCGTGCCGATCGCGGCCTCGTCCCGGACGAGGATCGGGTAGACCGCGTCCGCCCCGGCCTCCAGGTAGCGGCGGCCGCGGTCGAGCGCGGCGTCGATGTCGTCCGGGGTGGCCTCCGCCTTGCCGAGGAACACGTCCACCCGCGCGTTGACCACCAGGTCGGTCCCGGCGGCGCGGGCCGCCTCGCGGACCGCCGCCAGGTACTCGGCCTGGGCCGACGCGTCCTTGAGGCCGCCGCCCGCCGCGAGGTCGGTGTCCTCCAGGTTGCAGCCGACCGCGCCCGCCTCGGCCAGCCGCTCGACCAGCTCGGCGGCGGGCAGCCCGTACCCGGCCTCGGCGTCCACGGTGACCGGGAGGTCCCCGGCGGCCCGGACGATCCGGGCGGCGGCCGCGAACATCTCGTCCGCCGGGGCGCCCTGGTGGTCCTCGTAGCCGAGCACGGCGGACACCGCGGCGCTGGCGGTGGCGAGCGCCGGATAGCCGGCGTCCGCGACGACCCGGGCGCTCGCGGCGTCCCACACGTTGGGCAGGATCAGCGGGTCGCCCGGACGGTGCAGCTCGCGCAGCCGGACGGCCCGGTCGTTGTGGGCGGTCATCTCGACTCCTCTTGGTCGGCTCTTCTCGCGTCCATGGTGAAGACGGAGCAGCGGGCCGGGATGTGACACCCCCGGCCCGCTCTCGGTCCGGCGCGCCCGAAGGCCGCCCGCGACGGTCAGCCGTGCGCGGTCACCCTGATGATCTTGACAGGGTGCTTCGGCAGCCCGTCCTGGGGGCCGCTCTGCGGGATGATGCCGCCCGCCGCGATCTCGTCCAGGACGCGCATGCCCCGCGTGACCTTCCCGAGGACCGTGTACGCGGGCGGGATGTTCGCGTGCGTGTGGACGATGAAGAACTGGCTGCCGTTGGTGTCCGGCCCCCAGTTGCCCATCGCGACCGTCCCGCGCGGATAGGTCTCCTTGCCGGTCAGCTCGTCGTCGAACTTGTAGCCGGGGCCGCCCTCCTCGGCGCGGTAGATGTCCCCGCACTGCAGGACGCCGAGCCGCTCGGAGTTGGTCAGCCGCCAGCACTGCGTGTGGTCGTAGAACCTCTGCCTGGTCAGGCTGACGAAGTTGGCGACGGCGCACGGCGCGTTCGCGCGGTCCATCCGGATCCGGACCTCGCCGTGGTTGGTGGTGATCCGGACGTCCACCGTGCCGTGCGCGCGGGCCTTCGCCTTCGGCGGGTGGACGGGCTTGGCGGCCGGGTTGTCGGGCGTCGGGGTGAAGACGCAGTGGGCCGTGCGCGCGTTCGGCGCCTGCGCCGGGGCCGCCGCGTTCG
>NZ_JBFAOF010001342.1:0-1531 GCF_040675125.1 Spirillospora sp. NPDC049652
GCGATCTGCCCGGTTCCGCTCGCCTTCGGCATCGCTCCACCGGGCAGGTAACGCGTTCGCGCGCGGGGCTGAGGCCACTTTGAAACAGGCCCTAGCCCCGACAGCCCCGGTCCGATGGACGCGACGTGTCGGCCTAGTCTCCGGTGGCGTCCTCGGCAGTCGGCCGGCCGACCCTCTCGGCGATCTTCTCGATGGCGGCGAGGTCGTCCGGGGTGAGGCGGTCGACGAAGTGGCGGCGCACCGACTCCAGGTGGGCGGGCGCGGCGTTCTCCAGCGCGTCCAGGCCCTGTCCGGTCAGCGTGAGGAGGCAGCCCCGGCCGTCGGACGGGTCGGGGGAGCGGCGGAGCAGGCCGCGGGCCTCCATCCGGGTCGCGTGCCGGGACAGCCGGCTGCGCGACCAGCCCATCTTCCCGGCCTGCTCGCCCAGCGTGCTGGTGTTGCCGGGACGTTCCGACAGCGTGCTCAGCACCTCGTAGTCGGGCTCGGACAAACCGATCGCCGCCAGGTCGCGCGCCGTGCCCTCCTGGACGGCGACCATGATCCGCCGGAAGGCCCGCCAGGCCCGCTCCTCGTCCGGATCCAGCCACCGCACACCACCCTGCGGCGCGCTCCCGCCCTCCGCGTCCTCGGGCCGAACGTCCGGCGCCGACGATTTCGTTGACATGTCATCAACCTAGCACCTAAGGTTCGTTTCCATGTCAACGAAAACCCTCCGGGTCCTCGTCCTGGTGTGCAGCACCCGCCCCGGCGCCCTCGGCCCGGCCGTCGGGCGGTGGCTGGTCGACGCGGTCGCCCCGCGCGCGGCCGAACTGGGCGCCGAGCTCGTCCCGCTGTCGATCGGCGACCTCGGCCTGCCCTTCCTGGACGAGGAGGAGCATCCGTCCTCGGGCGTCTACCGCAACGAGCACACCCGCCGCTGGAGCGCGATCGCGGACGCCGCCGACGGCTTCGTCGTGGTCACCCCCGAGTACAACCATGGGATGCCGGCGACCCTGAAGAACGCGCTGGACTACCTCGGCCCGGAGTGGGCGTGGAAGCCGGTCGGCTTCGTCAGCTACGGCAACACCTCGGCGGGCACCCGGTCCGTCCAGCACGCCAAGCAGGTGGTGACCACGCTGCGCATGGTCCCGCTCGGGGCCACGGTCGCGATCCGCATCGGCGACGCCGTCCAGGAGGGGCGGCTGCGGCCGGACGCCGCCCGCGACGAGGCGGCCGCCGGCCTGCTGGACGAGCTGGTCCGCGTCTCCCGCGCCCTGCGTCCGATGCGCGACCGCATCCGCCCCGGGAGCGTGCCCGGCCCCCTGCCCGGCTCCTACGCCAGGCCGCTGACCCCGGACGACGCGCCCGAGGTCACCGTCCTCCAGCGGGCCTGCTGGGTGGACGAGGCCGTCGTCAACGACACCCTCGCCATCCCCCCGCTGCACGAGTCCCTGGACGAGGTGCGCGAGTGGCTGGCGGCATGGCGGACCACCGGCCTCTGGCTCGACGGCAGGCTGCTGGGCATGGTCCGCACCCGTTCCGCCGGGCCCGA
>NZ_JBFAOF010001343.1:0-1524 GCF_040675125.1 Spirillospora sp. NPDC049652
CGCCCCGCCTCCCGGCGCCATCGTCCCGCCGGGACCGGCCGGTCCGCCCGGGCGCGGCATCCCGCCGGGACCGGACGCTCCGAAACCGGGCGCTCCGGGACCGGACGCGCCGGGCCGGGGCATGCCGCCGAGGGACGGGACGCCCTCGCCCTCCTCGTCGGCCGAGACCAGCAGCTCCTGGAGCCGCTGGTGGACGTCGGCGAACACCTCGACGTGGGCGGGCACGGGCAGGCCCGCCAGCTCGTCCAGCCGCGCGACGACCGCGTCCACGCGCGGGTCACCGGCGGACGCGGACGCCCCGGCTCCCCCGGCCGCCGGCCCCGCACCCCCCGGCGCCGTGCCAGGGCCAGCGGCTCCCGCCGGCCCAAGCCCTGCGGCTGCTGCCGGCCCCGGGCCTGCGGCCTCGTCGGACCTCAACCTTTACCTCCAAGAACACCCCGAACCGCGCGCCCCGGGTCGCCCGGGGTCCGGTCTGAACGCTACCGTCCCTGGACGACATCGTTGCCGACCGAACGGGGAACGGCCTGATCATGGCCAACGAGGAGGAGTGCCGCGCCGCGCTCGACAAGATCGCAGAGCGGCTGGCCGAGGTGGACGCCGACAAGCTCGCCCGGCACGTGGTGGAGCGGACCATCAGCTGCCGCGTGCCCGACCTCGGGCTGGCCTTCGGCACGCGGCTGCACGAGGGCGGGCTCGATCCCTTCCGGCCCGCCGACGACCCGGGGGCCGCGCAGGTCCGGCTCACCGTCGGCAGCGACGACCTGGTCGCGCTCGCGCACGACGAGCTGAGCCCGGCCAAGGCGTGGGCCGCCGGCCGCCTCAAGGTCGAGGCGAGCTTCTTCGACCTGCTGCGCCTGCGCAAGGTCCTGTAGCCCTCCGGCTCCACTGCCCCGAGCCCTCCGGCTCCACTGCCCCGAGCCCTCCGGCTCCACCGCCCGGAGCCCTCCGGCTCCACCGCGTCCGGAGCCCTCCGGCCACGCACCGCCTCAGTGGCCGGACGGCAGGTCGAGGCCGCGCAGCGCGCCGGCCACCGCCTCCGGGCGGACGGGCTCGTCGGACCGCCAGCACGCGGCGGCGAGCGCCCGGAGCCCGTCGTACGGGTCGCCCCCGCCGTCCAGCTCGACGGCGTCGCCGGCGCGCCGGGCCGTCCAGCCGCCGCACAGGTCCGCGTCACCGTCCCGCCGCACCTCCGGGTGCGGGACGAGCAGCCCGGTCAGGTCCGGCGCGACGTAGGTCGGACGGTGCCGCGGCGGCGCGGTGAGCAGGTCGAGCGGACCGTTCACGCCGGTCAGCACGAGCAGGCTGTCGGCGCCGCCGTTGTACGCGCCCTCGATGTCGGTGTCGAGCCGGTCGCCCACCACGAGCGGCCGCTCGGCCCCGGTCCGCAGCATCGCCTCCCGGTGCAGCGGCCGCTCCGGCTTGCCGGTCACGATCGGCGCCACCCCCGTCGCGGTCTGGATGACCCGCAGCAGCGCGCCGTTGCCGGGCTTGGGCGGGCCGTCCTCACCGGGGATCGTCGAGTCG
>NZ_JBFAOF010001344.1:0-1523 GCF_040675125.1 Spirillospora sp. NPDC049652
CGCGAACGCGTTACCTGCACGGTGGAGCGAAGCCGAAGGCGAGCGCAACCGGGCAGATCGCGAAGCGATGCCGCGTTCGCCCAGGCTCGGTCACGCAGCGAGCCGCTAGGCGAGCGAAGTGGGCCGGGGCGTTTAAAGAAAGTGGAGAAATGCGGCGGCCATTGGTGCGGCGACCTTGGGGCCCGAGTCGCCTTCCAGTACGAAGACGGAGAAGGCCAGGTCGCCCTTGAACCCGATGAACCAGGCGTGTGACGCCCCTGAGTCGGTGTACTCTGCGGTTCCGGTCTTCCCGGACGTCCCTGCGGGCAGGCCCGCGTGCGCGGCCGTGCCGTCGGTGACGACCCGGCGCATCATCGCGCGGAGGGCTCCGGCGGCCGGCACGTCGTGCGGCGCGGGCGGACGGCCGTCGCCCACGGGCTTGAGCATGGACGCGCGCAGCAGGCGGGGAGGACGCCACGTGCCGTCCGCCACGGCGGCGGCGACGGTAGCCATGAGCAGCGGCGTCGCCTGCACGCGCCCCTGCCCGATCGCGGACTCGGCCAGGTCGGCGCCCGGTTTGATGTCCGGGAAGTCCCGGTAGGAGCCGCCCGCGCCGGTGAAGACGGGCGCGCCGAAGCCGTAGGACTCCGCCGTGTCGGTGAGGCCGCCCGGTCCGAGGCGGTCCACGGCGAGCTGGGCGAACGTGGTGTTGCACGACTGGGCGAACGCCTCGGAGAGCGTGGCGTCCCCGATGGCGGAGCCCTCGTGGTTGCGGATCGTCCGCTGCGCGGTGACGACCGTGGCGGGGCAGGCGGCGGACGACGACGGGGACAGGCCCTTGGCGAGCAGCGCCGCCGCCGTGACGACCTTGAACGTGGAGCCGGGCGGGTAGCTGGAGACGAACGCGCCACGGCCGCCGAGGCGGTCCCCGACGGCCAGGATCTCCCCCGTGGACGGCCGGATCGCCACGATCGCCGCCGCCTTCCCGGAAGGCGAGGAGGCGACGGCCCGCTCGGCGGCGTTCTGCACCCGTGGGTCGAGCGTCGTGCGGATCTTCTTGGTGGGATGGCCTCCGAGCATCTTCAGGCGCTGAGCCGGGGCGTTCCCCTGCTGCACTTCGACGGCCCAGGCGGTTCCGCCGTCGTCCGAGTCGTCGTCGGCGGTGTCTCCGTAGGCGTCGTCCAGGGTGCTCACGTACGGGCCGAGCGATCCGCCCTCGGGCAGCGGACGGCCGTTGGCGGCGACGAACGCCGCGGGCGGCTGCCGGACGGCCCGGAGCGTCCACGTCGTGGGCAGGGGCTTGAGACCGGGGTAGAGGGTGTCCGGAGCCCACTGGACGCGCCAGCGGCTGCCGTGCTTGCGCAGGACGAGCGTGGAGCGGAACGTCCAGTTCCCGTGTCCGGCGAGGTTCCGCGTGACGGTGAAGTCGGCGCGCGCGCCGTCCCGGCCCGTCCGGACGGCGGGTTTCGGGTCCAGCGAGACCGACGTCACCGACAGTCCGCTGGTCAGCTGCCGGTGCCGCGCGGCGAAGTCGTCGGGCGGGT
>NZ_JBFAOF010001345.1:0-1522 GCF_040675125.1 Spirillospora sp. NPDC049652
CGCGCGCCACAGCGCGAACCCGGCGGGCAGGGCGCCGGGTCCGCCGCCGACCGGGTGCGGCCAGGCGGTCCCGGCCGACGGGGGCTGGTACAGCAGGTCCGCGGAGACCAGGCCGCCGAGGTCGGCCACGGTGTACGGACGTCCGTCCGGGACCTGCGGCCGCGACAGTTCCAGCACGGGCCCGCGCCAGCAGCCGCCGCGCCCGGCGCCCGGCGGCCGCGGGACGGCGTCGGTCAGCCCGTCGCGGACGGGCACCGGCCTCCAGGCCGCGTCGCCGTCCGTCCCGCCGGACGCCAGGTCGGCCGCCCGGACGGCGGTCACCCACGGCGGCATCAGGTACCGGCCGGGAGCCACCTTCAGCGGCGACTCCCCGTCCGGCTGCGACCGGCCCACGGGGAAGACCTCAAGGCCACCGCCTGGATCGCCGCCCCCGCCTCCTTCGTCTCCGCGAACGGCGGCGTCGGTGTAGCGGGCCACGACGCCGCCGTCGCGGAGCAGTGCGACCCGGCGCGTCGCGACCGTCCCCGCGAACAGAAGCTGGGGGCCGCCGGAGTCGGACGCGGGGTGCGCACCCGCCTCCCAGGCGCGGACGGCCCGCGCGACGAAGCCCCGATCACGGACCAGGTCGCCACGTGCGGGCCAGGCGGTGAGTTCGAGCCGGGCGCTGCGCCGCCACAGGTCGTCGGGTGCCATGACCACGCCTCCCACGCCCGCCCCGCGCGCGTCCGCGCCCGGGTCCCCGGCGAGCCGGGCGTGGTGCGGCCTCAGGGCGCCGCCGGTCACCGCGATCGCGGCGACGGCCGTGACGGCGGCGAGGTTGAGGGCGGCCCGCCCGCCGGGTCGCCGGTGCAGTTCGCGGGCGGCGGCCAGCGGACTGGACACCCGCCGGGCGTGCAGGCCGACCACGGCCGGGTCGAGCACGCGGCCCGCCGCATCGCCGAGCGCCGGGAGGGCCGCGGCCTCGGCGAGCCGGCCGTCCGGGTCGGAAACGCCCAGGGCGGCGAGTTCGGCGCGCGTCTCGTCCTCGGACGCGTCCTCCAGGCGCAGCAGCGCGTAGGCGGCGCGGGCCTGCGGGGACAGGGCGGCGAGGGCGTGCAGCGCCTGCGGGTCGCCGTCGGACGCGAGGGGCTGGACGCGCAGCCAGGAACCGGACCGGATCCGCTCGGTGCGCGGCCCCAGCCGGTCGACGCGGGCGGCGGAGCGGAGCGCCCGGCGCAGCACCCGGCGGCGCAGCGCGGCGTAGATCGCCTCGGGGGCGCCGCGATGGTCGCGGCGGGGGCGGGCGCGGCCGACGATCCAGTGCGCGAGCACCACCCGGTCGTGCCGGTCGAGCTGGTCCGGCAGGACGAGGTAGGCGATCCGGACGAGCCGTCGGTACCGCCTGGTCAGCACGGAATTGGCGCTGTCTTCCTCCGTCACGGGAAACTCCTCGGCCCGATCGGATCCTTGGGCTTTCACGGGCGGGGCGGGCGTCCCGCCCCGCCCGCCGTTCGGTGTCCGGTCACGCGTCGCGCGCGGTCAG
>NZ_JBFAOF010001346.1:0-1521 GCF_040675125.1 Spirillospora sp. NPDC049652
GACCGCGTGTACCTGTGGCTCGCCGACGGCACCCGCGCGTCCGTGCCCGTGGCGGCGGTGCTGCGCAGTGGGCTGGACGACGGGATGGGGTACCTGACGTCCGCGCACGGCGGCCCGGCCCGGCCCGGACGCGTCGATGTGCTCGTCCGTCCCGGAGCGGACCGCTCCGCTGTGGCCCGCGACCTCCGCGCAGCCACCCGTGGCCTCGGCGTCCGGATCGCCTCCGGGCGCGCTGATGCCGCCGGACCGCCGGGCAAGAGCCGGAACGGCCGGGTCGGCATCCTGGTGACGCTGGGCATCGCCCTCGCCTACTGCGCCATCTCGGTCGCGAACAGCCTGGCCATGGCGGCGGCCGATCGCGCGCGGGACCGGGCGGTGCTGCGGCTGTCCGGCGCGACGCCCGGCCAGGTGACGCTGGTCGCGATCGGCGAGGCCGTCGTGGTGGTCTGCGTCGGCGTGGCACTGGCCGCGGTGGTCTCGGCGGTCAGCCTCGTGGGCCTCTGGACGGCGCTGAGCCGTGTCACCGGCACCGCTTCGCTCGTGGTCCCCTGGGGTTCGCTGGCCGTCGTGACGGCCGTCTGCGCGCTCGTCGCCCTCCCGGCCACCCTGCTCCCCGCCCTCGGATCATCGCGCTCCGGCGTCGGTGACGCGGGCCTACGCGACTGACCGCCTCCGATCCCGGGGACTGGCTGAAAGCCGGTGGCTCCCTACGGGCGCAGAGGTCTGCGGCGGACGGTCCTGAGCCGTGAGGACGCCCGTTCGGACGGCGTCGTGACGACCACCGACCGCGCCCGGACCTCCGCCTCGGCGACCCAGAACCGCTTGCCGACCACCTTCACGTCAACGGGCAGGTCCAGGCGGCGGCCGGTGAACGACACCCGCACCGGCGCGCCGTCCGGGGGAAGCTCGCCCCAGGCGAGCGCCCATCCCCGGCCCTGGACGGCGCCGCGCAGCAACGCGCGATGGAAGCCGTCCGCCACGGTCACGTCGTAGAGGCCGCCGCGCACGTGGATCTCCAGAGCGGGGCGGCCGTGGGTGCCCCGGGCCAGGCGTGCCCGGTACCGGTCCGCGCCGACGCCGTCCAGCGCTTCAACCGTGCCCTCCGCGGATCTCGACTCCATGACCGCCATCCCCGAACCTCGCCTTCGCGCAACGTGTGCCTCAAGCATCAGGCGCGCGGGGCGGCGCTGTCGGTAGCCTCCGGTTCCGTCCTGCGGTGGTGCTGGCGCTACCGGAGCTCCGTCCCGGCGGGGACGGGACGCAGGACCGACAGCAGGGTCGTCCGCAGGACCTCGGCGGTCCCGCCCCGGTCGAGCTTGCCCGCCGCGACCTCGTCGGCGGCGGCGTGCAGCAGCGCGTAGACGGTCGTGACCAGCCAGCCGGTGTCCAGGTCGGTGCGGAACGCGCCGGTGGCCCGGCCGCGCTCGATCAGCGTCCGGACGGCCTCCATCGGACGGTCGTGGTGCTCGCGGACCTCCTCGGCGGGCAGGGCGCGCACGGCCGCCTCGTGCAGGCGGCCGT
>NZ_JBFAOF010001347.1:0-1521 GCF_040675125.1 Spirillospora sp. NPDC049652
CCGACCCCGCCCTGCGCGCCGGCGACGTGGAGATCCTGTCGGTGGCCGAACGCGACCGGCTGCTGGGCGAGTGGACCGACACCGCTCGCCCCGTCCCGCACTCCTCTCTGGTGGAGCTGTTCGAGAGCCAGGCTGCGCGGACTCCGCAGGCTCCCGCGGCCGTCTTCGGCGACGTCCACCTGACCTACGCGGAACTCGACGCGCGGGCGAACCGGGTGGCGAACGGGCTGCTGGCGCGCGGCGTCGGCCACGAGGACCTCGTCGGCGTCATGATGGGCCGCTCGGCCGACCTGGTGGCCGTCCTGCTCGGCGTGCTCAAGGCCGGGGCGGCGTACCTGCCGCTCGACCTCGCGCATCCGGCGGACCGGCTGCGGACCGTCCTGGCCGAGTCGGGGGCGTCGCTGGTCCTGACGGACGGGGAGGCGGCGGGCCATCCGCTGCTGACGGGCGGCGGCCCGGTCGAGACGGCGCGGGCGAACGCGCTGCTCGCCACCGCCGACGACACCGCCCCGGGGATCCCGGTCCGGCCGGACTCCGCCGCCTACGTCATCTACACGTCGGGGTCCACGGGCGTGCCGAAGGGCGTCCTGGTCACCCACGCGAACGTGGTGGACTTCGGGCTGTCGTCCTGCTGGGCCGACGGCGTCGTGGAGAACGTGCTCGTCCAGGCGAACCACGCCTTCGACGCCTCCACCTACGAGATCTGGGTGCCGCTGCTGCGCGGCGGGCGGCTGGTGATCGTCCCGCCGGGTGAGGTGGACGTCAGGGAACGCGCCGGACTGGTCGCTGAGCACGGCGTGACGAACGTGCACGCGACGGCCGGGCTGTTCGCCGCTCTGGCCGAGCAGGCCCCGGAGATGTTCGCGGGCGTCCGCGAGGTCTCCACGGGCGGTGACGTCGTGTCCCCGGTCGCCATCCGGACGCTGCTGGAGGCGCACCCGGGCCTGACCGTCCGGACGACCTACGGGCCGACCGAGACCACGGCGTTCACCACCGAACTCGCCTTCACCGATCCCGGACACGTGGACGGGCCGGTCCCGATCGGCCGCCCGATGGACAACGCCCGCGCCTACGTCCTGGACGAGTTCCTGCGGCCCGTGCCCGCCGGCGTGACCGGCGAGCTCTACATCGCCGGCGCGGGGCTGGCCCGCGGCTACGCCGGCCGGACGGCGCTGACCGCCGAGCGGTTCGTGGCGTGCCCGTTCGGCCTCGGCGACCGCATGTACCGGACGGGCGACCTGGTCCGCTGGACCGGCGAAGGCCTGCTGGAGTTCGCCGGACGGGCCGACGCGCAGGTGAAGATCCGCGGGTTCCGCGTCGAGCCGGCCGAGATCGAGGCGGTCCTGGCCGAGCACGGGGACGTCCGGCGGGTCGCGGTGGTCGTCCGGGAGGACCAGCCGGGCGTGAAGCGGCTCGTCGCCTACGTCGTCGGAGCGGGCGTCGAGGGACTGCGTCGCCACGCGGCCGAGCGGCTGCCCGAGTACATGGTGCCGTCCGCGTTCGTGCCGCTGGACGAGCTGC
>NZ_JBFAOF010001348.1:0-1516 GCF_040675125.1 Spirillospora sp. NPDC049652
TTCTACCGCCGCTGCCCGCCGAGCAGGCCACGCGCCTGACCGTGCTCCGCTCCGCGCTGCGCGTCCGGAACACCTGGCGGGCCCTCGCGCTCACCGTCCTGATCGTCCTGGCCCATTTCGGGGCCTACACGTATGTGACTCCGTTCCTGGAGCAGGTCACGCACGTCTCGCCCACCGCGTTCCTCCTGCTCTACGGCGTCGCGGGCCTCGCCGGCAACTTCCTCGGGGGCCTGATGGTCGCGCGCCGCCCGGCCCTGACGTCCGCCATCGCCGCCGGCCTGATCGCGCTCGCGACCCTCACCCTTCCGGCGGTCGGACCCAGCCCTGCCGCCACGGCCGTCCTCCTCGCGCTCTGGGGAGTCGGCTACGGAGCCATCCCAGTCTGCTCCCAGGCATGGTTCTCCGCCGCGACGCCCGGAACCCCCGAGGCCGCGTCCGTCCTGTTCACCTCGTCCTTCCAGGCGACCCTCTCCAGCGGAGCCCTCGCGGGCGGCCTGGTGGTCGACCGGACGTCCCCGTCCACGGTCATGCTCTTCGGCGGCACCACCGCGGCCCTGATGCTCCTGGTTCTCCTCACGACTCGCGGACGGCGGTCCCCTTCCAAATCCGATTGCCGCCACCCCGACCGCCCCGCATCATGAGGGAGGACTGATCGCCCTAGGTTGGAAGTCATGGATGAAGAAGACAAACCCATCGCTGTCGGCGAGGCGTTAACGGGCCTGAAAGTGGTCCCCCTCCCCAAGGGCTGGACCGGTCTGGAGGCGATCGTCCTAGTGAAATGCCTCGACGAGGAAGGCCGCCCGTCCTGGTCCTTCCGCGTCACCGACGGTCTGAACGAAGAGGAGCTCCTCGGCGCCCTCATCGTCCGCAACGACATGCTCCGCCGGGACCTCCTCGACTCCTACGACTGACCCGTCCTCCGAAATCTCAGAGGTAGACGCTGACCTCGATGAGGTTCTGATCGGGGTCCCGAACGTAGACGCTTCGGATCGGCCCGGTGGCGCCCGTGCGATCGACCGGTCCCTCTTCGATCTCGATGCCGTGCGCCGCGAAATCCGCGATGACCTGGTCGAGAGAATCGCCGGCGATGAAGCACAGGTCGGCGCTACCGGGCGTCGGACGGTGCGCCTTGGGCTCGAACTCACGCCCCGCCTGATGCAGGTTGATCTTGCTGGCGCCGAAGGTGAGAGCGGTACGCCCCGCCCCGAAGGTCACGGCCTCCATGCCGAGAACGCGAGTGTAGAAGTCCACGGTGACGTCGATGTCGGCTACGGTCAGCACGAGATGGTCAAGCCGGTCGATACGCATGCCCAAACCCTAAGCCGCCGCACGTCGAAACAGCGTCCCGCCCCTGCACAGACGACCCTATAAACGCGAAAGGCCCCGCCACGAGAGTGGCGGGGCTATTCGTCCCACGAATGACCCATGCAAATAGAAGTAGGGCCCGCCACATTGTGGCGGGCCCTACCCAATATAAGTCCGGCGGCGTCCTACTCTCCCACACAGTCTCCCATGC
>NZ_JBFAOF010001349.1:0-1515 GCF_040675125.1 Spirillospora sp. NPDC049652
GCGCCTGCCGTCCAGCAGGCCCGCCGCGCCGAGCAGCAGCACGCCGCTGCACACCGACGCCACCCGCCGCGCGCCGCGCGCCGCGTCCCGGACCCAGCCGACCAGCGTCTCGTCCCGGGCGGCGGCGTCCACCCCGGCCCCGCCCACCGTGATGAGCGTGTCGAAGGGCCCGGCGGGGTCGAGGTCGCGGACGCCGTGCCCCGCGACGAACGGCAGCCCGCTGCGCGCCCGGACCTCCCCGGCCTCGGGCGCGACGACCAGGCACTCGTACCGCCCGGTGAACGAGAAGACCTCGAACGGCCCGGTCAGGTCGAGCGACTGGAACCCGTCGAAGACGACGAACACGACACGTTTCACGTCTCCGAGCCTGCGGCCGCCGCCGGGACGGCGTCAACGACGCGTACCCCACAGATCGCGCCACGCATAAACACGGTGCAGCAATTCACCGAAATACCTGTTGACAACTCCCCGGCGCGTCCCACTAATATTCGGGGCATGGAGCTGTGATTCATCTACCGGGTTGAGCCGCCCGCCACGCGCCCGTCCTGAACGAGGACGCGCTCGTCCGCGGCCCGCTCCCCATCTCTCCCTCTCGGCCGTCCCCCGGCCTCGTCATGCACGCCTGCCGCGCCGCCACGTGCGCGTCCAGTCATGCCCCGACGTCCGCCGCCATGGATGACCGGCCATTTTCGCGGCCTTTCACAGGTCGAATTCGAGCATGCCCGGAGGTGTCTCTCTATGCGATTCCACAACGACGACAACCCGCCCTTCTCCAAGGCGCTGGCGAAGAAGAAGTCCAAGCAGGACTTCAAGAACCCGAAGGCCGCCATGGCGGACCGCGGCCGCAAGCACGCCGGCCGCACGCCCACCCGGCAGTTCAACCGGGGCCGGTGAGCCCCCGGCCCGGCCGCCCCCGCGCGGGGGCGGCCGGGCCCTGCTCCGCCGCTCAGCCCTCCGCGCGGACGACCTGGAAGAGGACGTGGTCCTGCCAGCGTCCCGCGATCTTGCAGTAGTCCGGCGCGAGCCCGTACCGGACGAAGCCGTTGCGCTCCAGCACCCGCTGCGAGCGCTCGTTGCGCACGAGCGTCGCGGCCTGCACGCGGTGCAGGCCGAGTTCGCCGAACGCGATCCGCACGATCTCGCCGACCGCCCGCGTGGCCAGCCCGCGCCCGTTCGCCGCGCCGCTCACCCAGTACCCGAGGTTCCCGGACTGGAACGCTCCACGGACGATATCGACCAGGTTGATCCGCCCGGCGATCGCGCCGCCGGAGTCCAGGATCAGGCGCGGCACCGCACGGCCGTGCGCGTGGTCGTCCAGCAGCACGCGCAGCCCGGCGCGCTGGCCGGCCTCGGTGAAGAACTCCTCGTCGCGGACGGGTTCCCACGGCGCGAGGAACTCCCGGTTCGCGCGGTACAGGTCGGCGAGCTCGGCCGCGTCGGCCAGGGAGGCGAGTCGGGTGGCACTCATCCGTCCATGATCGCCGACCCGGCGGGCGGCCGCACGGCCCCGAGGCG
>NZ_JBFAOF010001350.1:0-1513 GCF_040675125.1 Spirillospora sp. NPDC049652
CGCGTGCTGGACGGCGCGGTCCGCGCGGCCGGCGCGGGCGGACGCGCCGCCGCGCACCTGGCCTCCCGGCGCCTGGAGTTCCCCACGGACGGCCTCGTGGACGGTCTCGGCCGCGCCGTCCGCCGGCTGGGCGTCCTCGCCCGCCGTCCGCAGACCGGCCAGGTGCACACCTACTACGCCCAGGCCGCCGTGCTTCTCGTCGTGTTGACCCTCGTCGTCGTTCTGGTCGGGTGACCGTGCTCTCCCTGGTGATCTTCCTCCCGCTGGCCGCCGCGCTGGCGCTGTACCTCCTCCGCCTGGGGGACCGGGCGTCGGTCTGGACGTGGATCGTCGCGTCCGCGCTCGACCTCGCGCTCGTCGCCGGGCTCTGGGTCCGCTACGACGGCCCCGGCATCGGCTACGAGACGGACGCGCGCTGGATCCCGTCCGTCCGGGCCGGATACCACCTCGGCGTCGACGGCCTGTCGCTGCCGCTGCTCGCGCTCACCGCCCTGCTGTTCCTGTGCTGCGCGGTGTACTCGCTGCGGCAGACGCGCCGGGTCCGGACGTTCGCGGCGCTGTTCCTGTTCCTGGAGACCGTGAGCCTCGGCCTGTTCGCGGCGCTGGACCTGCTGCTGTTCTTCGTCTTCTTCGACCTGTCGATCGTCGCGATGTACTTCGTCATCGCGGGCTGGGGCCACGGCGAGCGGCTGCGCTCGGCGCTGCGGTTCTTCCTCTACACCTTCTTCGGGTCGCTGGCGCTGCTGCTGGGCTTCATCGGCCTGTACCTCGGGTCGTCCCCGAAGACGTTCGACATGGTCGAGCTGACCCGGAACCCGCCGCTCGCCGACTCGCCCGGCCTCGCCGGGCTGGTGCTGCTCGCGATCGGGGTCGGGCTCGCGGTGAAGACCCCGACCGTCCCGTTCCACACCTGGCTGCCGCCCGCGCACACCGACGCGCCCGCCGCCGGGTCGGCGGTCCTCGCGGGCGTGCTGCTGAAGATGGGCACGTACGGGTTCGTCCGGATCGCGATGCCGATGCTCCCGGACGCCTGGCGCGCGTACGCCTGGGTGATCGTGGTCGTCGGGGTCGTGAGCGTGGTCTACGGCGCGCTCGTCGCCCTCGCCCAGCGCGACCTGAAGCGCCTGATCGCCTACACCTCGGTGAACCACATGGGCTACATCGTCCTCGCGGTCGGCGCGGCCGGCCTCGCGGGGGACGAGGCGGCCCGGCGGCTCGCGGTGACCGGCGCGGTCACCCAGATGGTCAGCCACGGCCTGCTCACCGGCGCGCTGTTCCTGCTCTGCGGCGTCCTGTACGAGCGCACCTCGTCCTACGACATGGACGAGTACGGCGGCGTCGCCCGGGTCGCCCCGGTCTTCGCCGGGCTGCTCGCCGTCGCGTCGTTCGGCTCGCTCGGACTGCCCGGCCTGTCCGGCTTCATCGCCGAGTTCCAGATCTTCACCGGCGTCATCGGCGCGGGGACGACCGGCGCGGCGGTCGCGGGCGGCGTGGCGGTGCTGGGCGTGCTGAT
>NZ_JBFAOF010001351.1:0-1512 GCF_040675125.1 Spirillospora sp. NPDC049652
GGACGGCGAGGGTGTCGCGGTCGGCGCGGTCGAGCCACGTGAGCAGCAGGACGTCGTCGCCCGCGGACAGGTCGGCCAGCGCGGGAGCGTAGCGGTCGTCGAAGACGAGCCAGGCGTCGGGCGCGCCCTCGTCGGGCTGCCGGGGCGCGTCCGCCCGGTTCGCGAGGGACGATTCGACGCGTCCGATGAGTCGCAGTGTGCACTCGTTCAATTTTCTCGGCTCCGTTCCTGAACGGCTGACCGGTTCGTCCCGTCGAACAGGGCGGACGGAGGCGAACCGCCAGGCGTTCGTGAGGCGATGGGAAGGGACGGTAACGCAGGCGTCGCGCTCGCCGGCGGCGGCCCCGGAGCGTCCGGCGGACGACCGGTGCCATGGCCCGTTCGGCGAGGGATGTCGCAGCATTTCGGCTGTGTCTCGTTCGCCCCGCCTCGTCATAAGTTCTGTATAAAATGTCGCGTCGTTCAGGGGCGCCGGATCGTCGGGGGAAACAACAGTTGTCGAGCACGCATGCCCGTGGTGATCTGACGCCGCAGCTGATCGGGACGCCGGTCTGGTACGACCAGGCGCTCGCGGCGGCGGGCATCCCGGTGTACGACACGCCCCTGGTGTCGGTGGGCGGCGGGCTCGGCTCGTTCATCCTGACCGACGTCCTGCGGATCCAGGGCGCGCCCGCGTCGGCGATCCGGGTGGTGTCCACGAGCGAGACGCCGTGGCAGAGCTGGGAGTACCTGACCCGCGTGTCGCAGCTCCCCGTGCACGAGCGGATCCGCTCGGACGCCGGGGCCCGTCCCGACAACATCTGGGGCTTCCCCTCGTACGCGATGCACGAGGCGTGGCAGGACAAGTCCCTCGCGCTCGTGTGGCAGGTGCTGGTCGAACCGCTCGCCGCCGACTTCTTCGCGCCGCGCGCCGGGACGGTCTTCGCGACCGTCCGCAAGGAGGCCGACCGCATCTCCTACTGGAACATGCTGGCCCAGGGGCAGGTGCGGATGGTGCGCCGCCGCGCGGGCGGCGGCTACTTCACGATCGTCACCCCGCCCCCGGGGACCACGCCGACCAAGCGGATCGCGATCCGGTCCCGGTACGTCCACCTCGCGGTCGGCTACCCGGGCCTGAAGTACCTGCCGGACCTGCAGGAGTTCCGCGAGACGCACAACGACTACCACCGCGTCGTCAACGCCTACGAGCCGCACGAGCACGTGTACGAGTTCCTCAAGACGCGGCCGGGCGTCGTGGTCGTGCGCGGCGCGGGGATCGTCGCCTCGCGCGTCCTGCAGCGGCTCATCGACGACCGGGAGCGGCTCGGCCTCCAGACCCAGATCGTGCACATCTTCCGCACCTACGTGAGGGGCTCGCACGGCCCCGGCGTGTGGATGCGGCGCAAGGGCGGCGACGGCTGGGCCTACCAGGCGTTCACCTTCCCCAAGTCGGCGTTCGGCGGCCAGCTCAAGGCGCAGTACCGGGCCGCGTCGCCGGAGAAGCGCGCCCAGCTCGCCAAGGCGGTCGGCGGC
>NZ_JBFAOF010001352.1:0-1512 GCF_040675125.1 Spirillospora sp. NPDC049652
CGGCTGAACCAGGGCGACGACCCGGTGCCCGGTCCGCGCCCCGTCCGGGACCGCACCGTCAGCCTGGCGGCCCGCCGCCGCGCGCCCGCGGCCCGGCGCGCCGCCGAGCGGCGGACCCTGCCGTCGGAACGGGCGGCGGTGGTGGAGCGGCTGCGCGGCGACCCCGCGCTGCGGCTCACCGAGACCGGGCGCAACCTGCTGATGCTGCTCAACGTGCACACGCTGAAGCAGCAGGACTGGGACGAGATCATCAACAACGTCCCGCCGCACCGCGTCGGCCTCGTCGCCCAGCTCGCCCGCGACTGCGCGGAGCTGTGGGCGGACGTGGCGACGCGGATCGAGGGCCGGGTCGTCGGCGTCGGCTGACCGTCCCCCGCCGGGTCCGCCTGAACGGGCCCGCTCGCTCCGGGCCCGACTGCTCCGGGCCCGGGCACCCCGCCGCCGGACGCTCCACCGCCGGCGGCTTCACCGTCGGCCGATCGGCCGCCGCCCATTCAGTGCTCCCGGTGCAGAGCCACGATGAACGCGCTCACCAGCGCGACGGCCGCCACCGTGGCGAGGATCCCCGCCCCGGCCCACGGGGACAGCGCATGCGGCACGTGCCGTCCGCCCAGCAACCGGTCTCCCGCCGCGGTCGGCGAGTACCGCGCGGCGGCCCGCGCCGTCCGGTCGGGAAGCAGCCGCACCAGCAGCGAGTCACCCGCCGCCGCCCCGGCCAGCAGAGCCCAGGACGCCGCCGCGGTGCGCACCAGGAACCCGGTCGCGACCCCGGCCAGCCCGGCGAGGGCCAGGTAGAGCCCGCCCGCCGGACCGGACACGGCCCCGACCAGGAAACCGGCCGCCGCGCAGACCACCGCCTTGGCGCCCAGCAGCCGTCCCCGCCCCGGCACCGCCACCAGGCTGAGCCGCATCATGCCGGACGCGTACTCGGAGGTGACGCTGAGCGCGCCGAGCGCCGCCGCCAGCACCTGAAGCAGGACGTAGCCGCCGTTGTCGGGCGCGCCGGCCTCGGCGGGCTGCCGCACCCGCAGGACCACCGCCAGCAGCGTCGCCGCCGCCAGCACGCGCCGGGTGGCGGGGAGCGCGGGCAGTTTCGTGGCCTCCGACCAGACCGCGTACAGGAACGGGCGGGCCGCGCGCGCCGTCCCGCGCATCACCGGGCCCCCGGCGACGCGACCAGGTCGCGGTAGGCCTGCGCGAGCGTGGTGTGCTGCGGGGTCAGCTCGTGCAGCCGGACGGCGCAGCGCACCGTCAGCCGGTGGATCTCCGCGCCGCGCAGCCCGGTCACCAGCAGCGCGTCGCGGCCCGCGAACCGCACGCCCGCGCCGGACTCAGTCAGCCGCCGGGCGAGGTAGCCCGGGTCGTCGCAGCGCACCAGCACCGGCGTCGCCGCGTCCGTCCGCACCAGGTCGTCGGCGCTGCCGTCGGCGACCAGCCGGCCCCGGCTGAGGACCAGGAACCGCTCGGCGACGCCGTCCAGCTCGTCGATCCGGCGGCCGGTGACGAGCACCG
>NZ_JBFAOF010001353.1:0-1508 GCF_040675125.1 Spirillospora sp. NPDC049652
GTGCCGAAGGCGTCCGGGACGGCCGCGTCTGGGTGCTGCCCGGCGGCCCGGCCTGCCCGGGCTACGCCAGGTCCGTCCTGCGCGACGCGCTCGCCGAGCTGGGCGTCGACCGCGCCCGCTGCTCCGACGCGCAGCTCATGGTCAGCGAGCTGGCGACCAACGCCTTCCAGCACGCCGGCGACCACGGCCCGCACGAGCTGTGGCTCTACACGGCCGGCGGCCCGCCCGGCGCCGGCGCCGAGATCCGGTGCGCCATCTTCGACCGGCTGCCCTGCGACCTGCCCGGCTACTCCTGGACGTCCGGCGACTGCGGACGCGGCCTCGCCATCGTCCGCGAGCTCTCCGAAGGGCGCTGGGGCATGGTCCGCACCACCGCCCGCCTCGGCGCGCCCGTCCCGGGCAAGGCCGTCTGGTTCGCCCTCCCGCACTGACCCGTCCGCTTCCGGCCCGTCCCGCGCTGAGCTGTCAGCGGCCCGTCCCGCGCTGAGCCGTCAGCGGGCCGGGCGGCGGATGTGGCGGGGCTTGAGACCCAGGTGGCGGCGCATCGCCCTCGCCGACGCCCCCGGGAAGACCACACCCGCCAGCTTCAGGTGACGGCGCGCGCGCTCGAAGTCGCCCGCGTAGTAGAAAGCCGTCCCGAACTCGTTGTGCGCGCGGGGCGCGGCGGGGTGCCGCGAGGGTGTCTCGACCCAGCGGTCCGCGGCGCGCGCCATCGCCGAGTGCACGTCCGGACCGCTGAGGTAGGCCAGCGACGCGGTGCTCGTGTCGCCGTCGCGGTCCAGGTGGACGGCGATCTCCACATGGGCCTCGGCGAGCAGGGCGGCGCGCGGGTCGCCGGGGCCTGCGTCCGCCGCCGCCCGCTCGGCGAACGCGAGGACTTCGGCGTCCGAGCCCCACCACTTGCGGCACAGGGCCTGCAACCGGGTCTGGTGCGCGGCGTACAGGGCGGGGGCGCGCCGCACGGTCTCGTCCCAGAGCCGGTCGAGTTCGGGACGGCCGAGCTGGAGGCCGATCGCGTGCCTCTGGAGGCGCTCCCAGGGGGCGGGGTCGTCCGGCAGCAGCTCGGCGGCCCGGTACAGCGGCTCGCCCGCCAGGGCCAGCCGCCGCCAGAAGGCGTGGAACCGGACGGCGTCCACGTTCTCCGCAAGACCACCGGTCCGGGCCTGCCACGCGTGGGTGATGCGCGCCGCGCCGAGCCAGAGCTGTGCCTCCGGGTCGTCCGGACGCGCCGCCGCGAGCTCCGTGAGCCGGTCGAGGTGCGGGACGGCCGCCTCGCCGAGCTGCACGGCCGCCAGGCACCGGTTTTCCGGGGCGTCCCGGGTTCCGGCCAGCAGCGCGAGTCCGGCGTCCAGGTCGCCGGACTCCACCTTCGGCAGCGCCGCCGTCAGCGCCTCGTACTCGAAGTCGGGGTCCGGGCGCCGGTACTTCTCCGCCGGGACGGCCGCCTCGTACGGCTGGGCGTGCAGCGCGGGCGCGTCCGGCGTCTGGTCGGGGGAGCGCGCGGGCAT
>NZ_JBFAOF010001354.1:0-1507 GCF_040675125.1 Spirillospora sp. NPDC049652
CGCGCCGGCGCTCGCGGCGTCCGGTGCCGTCGCTCCCCCGCCCGGGGCTTCCGGTCTGCCGTCCGGGGCATCGGGTCTGCCGTCCGGCGCTCCGGTTCCGGCTCCGTCTCCTGTCAGCGCGGTGCCGGTGCCGGTGTCCGGTCCGGCCGAACGCCCGTAGAGCCCTCACATCGTCCGCGGTTCCGCTCGGAGGCTCGCGCGACTAGCGTCCCAAGCGAGCGCTTGGTTATCTTGTCTGGGACAGCACAGCGGAACGCTCGGAGGGTCCATGACGTCGCTACGGGTCAGCCTTGGCTACGAACTTGAGGTGCGCGGTCGGTCCCGCGAGGTGGAGCGGGAGGCGTTCCACAACGTCATGGAGCAGGTGGTGCTGGCCGACCAGCTCGGCTACGACACCGCCTGGTTCGTCGAGCACCACTTCACCCGGGGCTTCTCCCACTCGTCCGCGCCCGATCTGGTGCTGGCCGGGATCTCGCAGCGGACCGAGCGGATCCACCTCGGGCTCGGCGTGGTGCTGCTGCCGTTCCAGTCGCCGATCCGGACCGCCGAGCGCGTCGCCACCCTGGACGTGATCTCCGGCGGGCGGGTCGAGTTCGGCACCGGGCGCGGCGCGTCCCCGCTGGAGTACCAGGCGTTCCAGCGGCCGTTCGAGCAGTCGCGCCAGTTGTGGGAGGAGCATCTGGAGGCCGTCCTGGCGATCTGGGAGGCCGACGGGAGGCCGGTGACCCGCAGCGGCGAGTTCTTCGAGATCCCGGACGTGGGGGTGTACCCGCGGCCGACGCAGGAGCCGCATCCGCCGGTCTGGGTGGCCTCGACGTCGCTGGACGGCTATCTCGCCGCCGCGAGACAGGGGTACAACCTGCTCGGCATGACGATGCTCAAGGGCCTGGACGACGTCGCCGAGGACATCGCCAAGTACAAGCAGTGCCTCGCCGACAGCGGCTTCGACCCGGATTCGCGCCGGATCGCGCTGATGATCCCCTGGTACGTCGCGCCGACCCAGCAGGAGGCCGTGGACACCGCCGCCGACGCCGTCCTCTGGTACCTGCGGCGGCAGATCAACCTGGTCGCGCCGCCCGGCTACACCGACGCCCGGCACGCCACCCACCGCGTCCTCGGCCAGCAGGCCGTCGGGATGCCGCCGGACGAGGCGATGGGGGTGCTGCGCGAGCAGACCATGGTCGTCATCGACGACGTGGCGGGCTCGCGCAAGGCCGTGGAGGCGATCGAGGCGGCCGGCGCGACCGACCTGATCCTCCAGGCGCAGGTCGGCGGGCTCGCCCACGAGCACGTCTGCAACTCGATGAAGCTCTTCATGCAGGAGGTCGCGCAGTGAGCCGGTGGCTGACCAGGCACGGGTTCCCGTCCGGGACGCGCGCGCGGGGGCCGCTCGCGGTCTCCCCCGAGGGCGACCTGGTCGTCCCGCTGCCGGACGACGCGGTCGGGCTCGCCGCCGAGACGCTGCGCGCGGCGGGGGTCGGGGCGTCCGACCGGGTGGTGGTCGCGC
>NZ_JBFAOF010001355.1:0-1507 GCF_040675125.1 Spirillospora sp. NPDC049652
CCTAACACACAACCAGCGTCCCCGACCCCCCGCTTTGCGCTTCCGGGTTGGCGGCGGCCGCCGCCGCGGCGGTGCTGTTCGCCGCCGTGGCCGTGATCATCGCCGTGACGACGCCCTGGAACCCGCTGCCCGGCGCGGTCCCCGGCGGGCACGTCCCGGCCGACCCGGCCCCCGACTTCACCCCGGCCGAGATCCACCGCGCCGCCGCGTTCGACGGCGCGCTCAACTGGCCCGCGTACGGCCGCCTGATCACCGTGCTGGTGGTCGTCCTCGGCCTCGGGTTCAGCCCGCTCGGCGCGCGCCTCCTCGGGGCGCTCACCGCCAGGACCCGCCGCCTCCCCCTCCGGGTCCTCATCGGCGCCGTCGCGCTCACCTCGCTGACCTGGCTGATCTCGATGCCGTTCGCGGTCTGGGGTGAGACGATCCTGCGCGACTACGGCCTGTCCACCCAGAGCTGGCCGAGCTGGCTGGTCGACCAGGTCAAGTCGCTCGCGGTGACCTGGATCACCTACACGCTGGGCCTGCTGCTGCTCACCGCGCTGATCCGCCGCTTCCCCCGCTACTGGTGGACGGGCGCGGCCGTCGGCGCGGGCGCGCTGGTGGTCGCCGGATCGTTCGCCTACCCGGTCCTGGTCGAGCCGGTCTTCAACTCGTTCCACTCGCTCCCGGCGGGCGAGCTGCGCTCGGGCCTGCTCGACATGGCCCGCCGCGACGGCGTCCCGGTCTCGGACGTGCTGGTCGCCGACGCCTCCCGCCGGACGACCTCGCTGAACGCCTACGTCTCCGGGTTCGGCTCCACCCGCCGGATCGTGGTCTACGACACGCTCCTGACCTCGATGTCCACCCCCCGGATCGAGTCGATCGTGGCGCACGAGCTGGGGCACGCCAAGAGGGACGACGTCCTGCACGGCACGCTCATCGGGGCGCTCGGCGCGGCGGGCGGCGTGTGCCTGCTCTCGCTGCTGCTCACCTCGCCGCGCCTGCTGCGCCGGGCCGGGCTCAGCGGGCCCGCGTCCCACCGTCCGACCCGGGACGAGGCGGCGCGCGACCCGTCCGTCCGGGACCGCGGCGCGGCCTCTCCGCAGGCCCTGGCGCTGGTCCTAGCGCTCATCGCCGTCGCGACGCAGCTGGAGACGCCGGTGCAGAACCTGGTGAGCCGCCGCGTCGAGGCCCGCGCGGACGCCCACGCCCTCAACCTCACCCGCGACCCCGCGACGTTCGCGACCATGCAGCGCGAGCTGTCGGTGCGCAACATCTCCACGCTCACGCCGGACGTCCTGGAGACCCAGCTCTGGTCCGACCATCCGACCGGTCCCGAACGCATCGCCATGGCGCGCGACTGGGCGCGGATGCACCACGTCCCGGAGCCGCCCCCGCTCGTCCGGCCCTGAGAGAACGGCGACGGGCCGTCCGGTGAGCGCTCACCGGACGGCCCCGCGCGGGTGCCGCGGCCGGGGGATACCGCCCCGGCAGGCCGGCGCGGCCGACCGCCGCCGCCCCCGCCGCT
>NZ_JBFAOF010001356.1:0-1506 GCF_040675125.1 Spirillospora sp. NPDC049652
GGCGACGATTCCGCCGCCGACGCCGGGCGGGGCGGCGACGGCCGACAGCTTGCCGCCGAGCACCCGGTACGCGACCGCGTCCACCAGGCTGTACGGGGTGAACAGGCCGAGCCAGCCGGCCAGCGTCCAGTGCCCGGTGCTCTGGGTGATCCCCTGCAGGATCGAGACCAGCACCCCCGACACCACCAGCACCGCGATCACGGCCGCCACGCCGAAGCCGCGGCGCGGCGTGAACGCGGCGACGACCAGCCCGATCGCGGCCAGGACGAGCGACAGCAGCAAGCAGGCGGCGAGACCGCCGAGGTAGTGGAGCAGATGCTCGCCGGAGTCCGGCACCTGCGTGACCAGGCCGCCGACGTACAGCAGCGTGACCGGGATGGCGGTGAGCGCGAACAGCGCGGTGGCGAACGCGCCGAGCTTGGCGAGGACGAGGCTGAGGTGCCCGACCGGCCGCGAGAAGTACAGCGGGACGGTGTGGAACCGGATCTCCCGGGACGCCAGCACCGGCGCCTGCGTCGCCACGAAGATCGAGATGATCAGCTGGAGCATGAACTGGTAGCGCGTGTACGGGAACAGCGCCTCGGGCCGCTTGGCGATCGCGACCACCGCGATGTCGCCGACGGCGGGCAGCAGCATGATCCCCGCGAGGATGAACGGCATGACCTTCGCCCGCGCCGGACGGCCCAGGCCGTAGGCGGCGCGCAGGTTGTGCACGAACATCGACCGCGTGACGTAGGCGCTGCCGAGCCGCTTGCCCTCGTAGTGCCGGTAGCCGATGTCATGGATGGTGCTGACGTTCACCGGGCCCCTCCCCTCAGTTCCTCGACGGACGGACCCGGCGTCCCGGGCATCCCGGGCGGCCCCTGGACGGCCCCGGGCGGCCCCTGGACGGCTCCGGGCGGCACCGCGACCGTCTGCGGGGCCACCGAGAAGACCTCCTCGATGTGGTGGCGGCGCTGCTCCATCCGGACCAGCCGCAGCCCGAGCTCGGCCGCGCCGTCCCGGACCAGGTCGTAGACGCTCTCGTCGCCGATGTCGATCACCAGCAGCCGGTCCTCGGGGCGGACGGACACCGCGCGCTCGTGCAGCCAGCGGCCGAGGTCGTCGCGGCCCTCGTCCACCTCGACGACCAGCACGCCGCTGGCCGCCGTGTACGCCTCGACGGCCTGCGAGCGCAGCAGCCGCCCGCCGTCGATCACGATCACGTGGTCGCAGACCCGCTCCAGCTCGCCGAGCAGGTGCGAGGTGACCAGGACGCTGATCCCGAACTCGTGCCCGATCCGGCGGATCAGGCCGAGCATCTCGTCGCGTCCGGCGGGGTCCAGGCCGTTGGTCGGCTCGTCCAGGAACACCAGGCGCGGGTCGTGCACCAGCGCCTGGGCGAGCTTGACGCGCTGCCGCATGCCGGTCGAGTAGCCGCCGATGGGCCGGTACCGCTCCTCGTAGAGCCCGACGTGCCGCAGCGTGTCGGCGGCGCGCTCGCGGGCGGCGGACGGCGGCAGCCCG
>NZ_JBFAOF010001357.1:0-1505 GCF_040675125.1 Spirillospora sp. NPDC049652
CACGGCGTCCTCGGCGTCGGGGGCGAGCGCGACCGGCAGGCCGGTCGCGTCCCGCAGCACCGCGGGCAGGCCCTTGAGGCGGGCGCCGCCGCCGGTGAGCAGCATGCCCGTCGGGATGATGTCGGCCGACAGCTCCGGCGGGCACAGCGCCAGCGCCGCCCGCACCGACCGGACGATCTCGCTGAGCGGACCGGCCACGGCCCGCGCCACGTCCGCCGACGACAGCACGGTCGCGCCCGGCAGGCCGGTCACGAGGTTGCGGCCGTGCACCACCATCCGGCGGGTCCGCTGCCGTCCGCGCGGGTGCACCGCGCCGACCTGCAGCTTGGCCTCCTCGGCGGTCTGCTCGGCGATGAGCAGCCCGTCCCGGTGCCGGACCAGGGCGGCGATCGCGCGGTTCAGCGCGTCCCCGCCCGCCAGCGAGTGGTGGGCGCAGATCAGGCCGCCCCAGGCGAGCACCGCGACGCTGGTCGCGGTCGCGCCGACGTCCACGACCATGGTCGCGTGGGCCCCCTCCACCGGCAGGTCCGCGCCGAGCGCGGCGGCCATCGGGGTCGGGACCAGGTGCGCCTGCCGGGTGCCGACCGCGTACAGCACCTCCCGCAGGGCCCGTTCCTGCACGTCGGTGAGGGTGGTCGGGACGGCCACCGCCAGCCGCGGCTTGACCAGGTACGGGCGTCTGCCCTGGGCGGCCCGGACCAGGCGGCGCAGCAGCCGGGCGGCGGGGTCGGTGTCGAGGGGGATGCCGGCCTGGAACGGCTGCTCGAAGCGGATCCAGGGCAGCGCGCGCTTGCGCATCTCGGCGGCCGAGTCCCCGGCGGCCAGGATCCGTCCGGTGCGCGCGCAGACCGCGAGCAGCGGCGGCTGCGTCAGGACCTTCCCGCGCCCCCGGACGTGCACCCGCACGCTGCGGGACCCGAGGTCGATGGCGATGTCGGGGGAGAAGACCGGGTTCATGGCCGCCGTCCTCCCGGTGGACGCCCGCCGGTCCGCCCTGGTCGGACGGCCGGAGGGCGGCGGGATCGGCGGAGGCGGGGGACCGGACGGGACGCCTGCGGCGCGGTGACAGCCATGATCGTTTCATGCCCGCGACGGGGTCGGTACCAGGTCAAAGCCCGCTCATAATTCGCCCCAAACCCGGCTCCCCGGCCGAGCCGGGCGCTGCGGGCGAGCCGGGCGGTCAGGACAGACGGGCCCGTCCGTCGCGGCGAGAACGGGCCCGGGCGGTCAGGGCAGCACGGGCCCGGGCGGGTCGAGCAGGGCGCGCGCCGCGGCGGCCCCGGACGGCTCCGGATGGTGCTCCGCCATCAGCGCCAGGACCCGCTCCGCCCACGGGTGCCCGGACTCGGCGAACAGCCCCAGCAGCCGCGCGAACTTGTCCCCGGGCCAGCCGGTGTACCCCAGCTCGGTGATGATCGCGTGCGGGGTGTGCAGGCCGCTCTCCATGCCCTCGGCGACCATGTCGATCAGCGCCCACGCGTCGGACCCGCCCGGCGCGGGCCCGG